>JBMFSZ010000022.1:0-17106 GCA_049967315.1 Desulfomonilaceae bacterium | reverse complement strand
ATGATCTCAAAAAGACCTTCCAAAATATTATGTACTGGCCTCCAATAGATACCCGTGCTTTCCATAGCGACAATGGGACAGTTACGATCGAGCAGCCAGTCCCTCAGACGATATAAGTCATCAGTGAATGTCTGAAAGACCCTCAACTCGCTGTCTTCTTGACCATTTTCGTCCGTGGCGATCAAGCACGCATTGATCAATTTCTTGTGAACATCAAGTCCACAGCATACCTCGTGCATAACTCGCAAAATTGATGTATTTTGCTGTTGGGCCATGGCGTCCTCCTGATATTGTATGAAATCGTAATTCTTCTTCAGGTAGTATGCCATGACCCGCTTCTAAACAGTATTCTCATTGTTAGTTGTGCCCGCACAGAGCATGAATGTTCTCCCAATTTTATCAGACAGATACCCCGAAATTAGCCGGCTGAGGCCGCTAGCGAGGTTAAATACCGTAAGCATGATCACCGCTGATTCCAACGGATAGCCTCTAGCCATTCCATAGCCCGTGGATAAGGTTACCATCGATATTCCTGCAGCGCCTTGAAATGCCCAGATAATCCAGAGGACCAAAAAATTTCGGGAGCCAATAATTTCGGATGTGGTCATAGTTTCTGTTTTTGGTAGACTGTTCGCGATTTTCGAAGCAGAGCCAGTCGAAACAGGAACATTTACAGGCGGCCCGGTAAACTGAGCTGCTACCAGCCCAGTCAATAGAGACACAGGTCCTAAGATTTCTATCACCCCCAAATAGCCAAAACGTTCAATCAAGATTCCAAAAAGAGGCGCCATAATAGCCGCAGATAAACCGAACATCAAATTTACAATCCCTGATACAAGGCCTCGCTTTTGCGGAAACCATTGTTGGACGCACGTTAGTGTCGGAAGTAAGACAAAACAGGACGCTGCGCCATTTATAAAAGCCCAAACGTATATCCACCAGATACTATTTGCTATTAGTAACGTGAAAACATTGGCTCCGCACAACAATGCCCCTATTGAAACCAAATTTTTACTTCCCAATCTGTTCAGCCATTTTCCGACAAAAAACATAAATATGCCCACGGCCGCCAGAACAAAAAACATGATTGTTCCAACCGGTCCATGTCCCACCCCAAATGAACGGCTCCAATAAGGAGCCATTACTCCAGGGAACCCAAAGATAAAGGCGCCTGGCCAGAAAATGGCCACTGAGCTTCCGACAAGGGCACGATAACCTCGAGTATCAGTAGCCAAGTAATTCCTCCTAATTAAAAAGGTCAGATAAATGGCGTGTCGCTCGCAGAGACCTGTGACTGAAATGGAGAACAGTTTCAGAAACGGATGTGGACAATTATTAATTTAACCCATATACTATTGTAAACCTAAAAACTTGGAGAAACTGGATTGAATAACTTGCTTGAGCAGATAGCCGACGATGAAGGAATATCACCTGAAAGGCTTAGAGAAAAACTGGACTCAGGGCGAGCCATCATATTTAAAGCTTCACCTTCAGGTAGGGCGGTTGCGGTAGGAGAAGGTTTAAAAGTTAAGGTTAACGCGAATATAGGAACTTCACCTGATCTCGTAGATGAAACACTTGAAATCAAAAAACTGGAGGCGGCTATTGAAGCGGGGGCTGATGCGGTAATGGATTTGTCCACAGGTGGCAATCTCAGGTCCGTCAGGAAGAAAATTGTCAACGAATCCCCAATTCCAGTGGGCTCGGTTCCCATTTATGAAGCCATAGTTACATCGGTTCGACAGTTTGGAGCTTCAGAAAGTATGACGGCCGAACAGATGCTGGATGCAATACGATTGCACGGTGAAGATGGTATCAGCTTTGTTACTGTTCACTGCGGTGTAAACTGGAAAGCGCTTGAGAATCTCGAAAAAAAGCCTCGTGTGTGCGGAATAGTTAGTCGAGGAGGCAGTTTTATTGCCCGGTGGATGAGGGTCAACAAAAAAGAAAACCCTCTTTATGAACGCTATGATGAAGTTTTGGACATATGTAAAAAGTACAATATGACACTTAGTTTAGGTGATGGTCTGAGGCCTGGCGCAATTGCAGACTCGATGGATGGAGCGCAGGTAGAAGAACTGATTACATTAGGCCACCTTAATCGCAGAGCTAAAGAAAAAGGTGTACAGGCGATTATTGAGGGACCAGGTCATGTTCCCGTGGATCAAATTCCCGCACAGATGATGCTACAAAAGAAACTCTGCGATAATGCTCCCTTTTACGTTCTTGGCCCTCTAGTTACTGATATTGCGCCGGGTATGGATCATATAACCTCGGCCATAGGGGGCGCTATCGCTGCCGTTCACGGAGCTGATTTTCTTTGCTATGTAACGCCCTCTGAGCATTTGGGCCTACCCAATGTAGAAGATGTCAAAGCTGGAGTTCTAGCAGCGAGAATCGCAGGACATGCGGCGGACATAACACGAGGAGTCAAGGGGGCTTGGGAGTGGGACAGAGACATGAGCATTGCCAGGAAAAATCGGAACTGGCCTGAGCAGTTAAGGTTGGCCTTGTCGCCAGAACTGGCCCGCAAAATAAGATCACAAACCTGCGCGGAGGACCATGAAACCTGCACGATGTGCGGTGATCTTTGCGCTTACAAAGCAGATTCCGAATGAAAAGTCACGGTAGGGCGGGTTGCGGAGCAATGTTTTTAGAAGACACGGAAAGCTAAGGCAACTTGAGGTCACTTTCTTCAAGTAATCTGAAGATTTGCTCTGAGTCCTCGGCGTTTTTTAAGTTGTTGGTTAGAAGAGGGTCTTTGAAGATTCTTGAAATCCTGGCCAATGCCTTCAGATGGTCACCTGCGCAGTTTTTTGGAGCTATCAACATAAAAAATAGATAGGCCGGTTTGTTATCCATGGACGAGAAGTCAATTCCCTTTTGACTTCGTCCAAAACTGGCGGTCAATTTTTCCATGCCTTCGAATTTGCCGTGAGGTATGGCAACTCCGCCTCCCAGACCGGTACTCCCCAGTTTTTCCCTTTCCAGGATGATCTGAAATATCTCCTTTTTATCTAGCTGCGGATTTACGTTCAAAATAGGGGTTAATAATTCTAACAAAGCATCATCTTTCGAAGAAGACTGCATGGACGCAATAACGCAATCACTACGGAGGAAATCTGATATCCTCATATCGAAACTCTCTTGTTTGATCTTTTAAACATGTAGGACAATTTAAAGGGTGTAGGCTTCCTACACCCTTGTACGTAATCGATAGAAGTTAGAAAGAGACTGATTCTTGAAAAAATTGTACCATCACCTACGTAAATCGCTAACCACACGATCGTTCGCAGTGAAGCACAAAAGGCGCTATGTATCAAGCGCTTTGAGGTACTATTAATCCGTAGTTTCCATCTTTTCTTCTATAAACGACGTTGATAGTCTGGGTTAGCGCATTGTTGAATACTAGAAAATCCTGGTGGGAAAGATCCATCTGCATCGCGGCTTCGTCAACCGACATAGGTTTAACAAAGTAATTTTCCGTTCTAACTATAACTGGCTCTTTATCATCTTCAAAACTTTCAGGTTCATAGATCTCTCTTCGCCATTTAAGTTCTTTACCCTGTGATGGTTTATGTTTCCTGATTTTTTCCCTATACTTTTTAACCTGCCTTTCCATTTTATCCATGACCAGATCTATAGCCGCATACATGTCTTCATGAGTTTCCTGGCCAGATATTCTGAGGCCGTTTGCGTTTATAACTACGTCGGCCATTTGTCGAAATTTTTGGACCGACAGGGTGACCTGACTTTCCATAGGTTTGTCTATGTATTTTGTCAACTTGGTTGTCCTGTCCTGGACATAATTTTTCAGAGCCTCTGAGGGCTCCATATGTCGAAAAGTTACGGAAACTTGCATTTTCTAACCTCCTTAAACAAATCGGTCTGGCCCATTTGTCTATAAAAATTTTTTCTTTCTTTTGCTAGATGGAGGAATACCCAGCATCTCTCTATATTTCGCCACCGTCCTTCTCGCGATGGTTATATTTAACTTAGCCAACTCCTCCACTATTTGTTTGTCACTAACCGGTGCTTTTGAATCTTCTGATCTGACGATCCTGAGAATTTGGTTTTTTACCGATTCAGACGCTATCTCTTCACTTCCATGTCTTATTCCCGAGTTAAAAAAAAATTTTAACTCAAAAATACCTCTTGGCGTGTGAACATATTTGTTAGACGTTACCCGGCTAACTGTAGACTCATGCATCTCTATATCATCAGCGACATCTTTCAATACGAGTGGTTTCAGATAATCAATTCCCTTATCAAAAAATTCCCTCTGAAATTTCAGTATGGATTGAGTGGTCTTGTAAATAGTTCGTTGGCGTTGATGTATACTTTTTATCAACCACATTGCTCCACGCATCTTTTCCTGAAGATAATCCTTTGTAGCCGAAGATGAAGATCCGTTATGAAGTTCTTTTTGAAAAAGAGAACTGATTCTTAATCTGGGTAATCCATCGTCATTAAGCACTATAGAGTAATCGTCTCCAACCTTAAAAATAAATATGTCAGGCGCAATATAAACAGTGTCTGAGTCACCCAAAATTTGTCCTGGTTTGGGATTCAACGTGGAAATAAAATGAACCGCGTTTTGAGTGTCCTCCAGTGAGGCCTTTATCTTACGTGCAAGGCCCTCAATCTTGCCTGCTTGAAGCAATTCGAAGCCTTCTTCTAGAACTTTTACGCCCAGTTCATTAGGTCTCTCCGAAGCTCTTGCCTGAATAAGCAAGCATTCCCGTAAATCTCTTGCGGCTACTCCAGCAGGCTCAAATTCCTGAACCATTTTCAAAACATACTCTATTTTCTCAATGGGCGCTCCTGTATTTGAAGCGAGATCTTCTATTGAGACATCCAGGTAACCATCATCATTGAGATTGCCAATGATATCAAGCGCTATGACGCGTTCCTCACCTTCAATTCTACTCAACCTGAGTTGCTCTAAAAGATATCTGAAAAGGCTATTCTTATATGAAACGAGATTTTCAAAACTAGGGCGGTCGGAGTAATCTCTGTTAGGTGGCGAATAATCTGCTCCATAGTTTTCCAAATAACTGTCCCAGTCAGCAGCCAAATTCTCAGTTGCCGGATTGGTAAGTTCTGTCGCAAGGTCCTCCAACGATTTGAGATCATCTCTTTCGGGCGTTTCCTGTTCAGTGAAAGGGTCGTCAAAACTGGCTGATTCCAGTACAGGGTTCTCCTTGAGCTCCTGTTCCACGGCGTTAAGCATTTCCAGGTGGTTATACTGAAGGAGTTTTATCGCCTGCTGTAATTGAGGCGTCATGACCAGTTGCTGGATCTGACGCAGTTGTTGTCTAATTTGAAGAACCATCTTTTTAAAACTATGTTACATGCTGAATTTTTTGCCCAAGTAAACCGCTTTGGCCCGATCGCTTCCTGCGATCAACTCAGGAGGGCCTTCTTCAAGGATGCGACCTTTGTCCAAAAGATATACTTTATCACAGACCCCTAAAATTTCTCTAGCGTTATGATCTGTTATGATTATGCCTATCCCGGTTTGTTTAAGCTTGATTATTATCTTTTGAATTTCCAGAATTACGATAGGATCTAAACCGGCAAATGGCTCGTCTAGCAGTACGAAGCTAGGTTGGGTTACCAGCGCCCTGGTAATTTCCAATCTTCTTTTTTGGCCACCAGACAAACTTTCTGCCCGTTGATTCCTTAAACTGGATATGTCCAATTCAGCTAAAAGCTCTTCTAGTCTTTGAGACCTGATGTGCTTATCTGTCTCCACCGTTTCAAGAATTGCCATAACATTCTGCGCCACAGTAAGCTTGCGAAAGACTGATGTTTCCTGGGGCAAGTAACTGATTCCCAGCCTGGCTCGTAAGTAAACAGGCAATTCTGAAATATCCTGTTCATCCAGAAAAACTGCGCCTTGGTCGGGTCTGACCAGCCCGGTCATCATGTAAAAAGTGGTAGTTTTTCCCGCTCCATTTGGTCCTAAAATCCCTACCACCTGACCGGAACCAATGCGAAGGCTTACATGATCGACTACGCGACGGCTTCCGTATTCCTTTATCAAGTCTCGAGCTTTAAGCTCTCTATCGGCCGTAATTACTTCTCCTTATCCTTTTTGGGCTTTGGTGGATTAATTATTGCGGTTATCATGGATTCTTCGCCGCCCAACAATTCAGACCGATTTTCATCGAGGTAAATGATAATCGTCTGGGCAGCCAAGACGTCAGGCCCCTGCCAAAGTCTTGGAGGACCTTCTGTGAGTGTTATGGTTCTCTTGACGTTATCGAAAATGGCTTTCCCAGCGACCGCCATTCTATCGTTCTGGGTTATTTTGACATTTCCGAGTGCCGTGATCGATTTTACACCACTCGGAGTTTGCAGTTCCTTGGTCGACGGATTTCTGGCGGAACCGGAATGACTTGTAGCCATCTTGTCGTCGTAGATTATGATCAATCTGTCACAAGTTAATATCAGGTCTCCCTGCTGTACTTTGACTGTCCCTTCGAATGTAACCTCTTTACCACCGGGAATATTCTTGGCCGAAAATCTTTTTGATGTGATATTAATTGGCTGATCGGAAGGGCCCCCGGCAGAAACATGATTAGTCTGGCAGAAACAGCAAACAGGGAATAACCAAACATATGCAACGAGTAGCGCTATCAGAATGACCCTGTCCATAATCTGCCTGGTGCAACCCATTTAACATTGAATAAACTTGCCCTGACTTCATGCTCGATAAGTATTTCTTCTTTTTCGACTGATAGTTTTAATCCTTTTCCTGTTAACTTAAGATTGCCCCCCTTGAGAGACACTGGCGCCGATGTCACGGCGTTCAAAGATCCTTCAGAATAATCTACATTACTGGAAGCAAATTCAAAATCCTTGTACCTAATCTTCACAGCTCCATTGGCAGAAACAAGACCTCGTTTTTTGTCGAGCTTCCCCGATTCAGCCACGAGGTAAATTGCTCCACCCAACCCCCCGTAATATACTACCTGGGGAAGTGATAATTTCACTTTGTCCATGTTATCAGATACTTGCGCGCTTGTAGCCTGCAGATCCCAACGTGGAAATCCAGGAGAAGAAAATGTAAAATTATCAATTCTGCTGCCATTACTTGACACATGTGAAGCTCTAAAATCGTCGTTGTTTTTAAGGATCAGGCGCGACACAGCCAAACCAGAAACAAGCATCAATACGGTCACCAATACCAATATTTGAGACACCCGTTTTAAATTTCTTAATCGATAATACCTTTCAATGTGTTTGTGATCCATGCGACAAACCTGAACCAACGTGTTGTATTTTACTGAAAGCAATTAAAAGGTTTCATCAATTTTTTAACAAATTCCAAATACATTATATCAGATAATGTTGGATTCAACTAGGCATACATCTACTGATAATACCGCTGCGTTACCAGCCGCCATTTTTCCTGGGCTTTAAGGATCAATTCGATTAGCTCGCGAGCTGCGCCTCTACCACCCGAATGTGCTGTAACGTAATCAGCTTCTTTTCTAACTTCAAGAGGGGCCTCGGGGATCGTAACAGCTAGTCCGGCGAGCTTGAGCATTGGTATATCCACCACATCGTCCCCAATTACCGCTATCTCATTGTACTGAATATTTAAGTCCTTAGAAAGTTGCTCCATCACGGGTTTTTTATCCCATATACCCTGGAATACCCTCTGAATGCCCAAATCGGTGGCCCTACGTGATACTACATCCGAGGTTCTCCCGGTAATTAAAGCAATTTCAAGTCCGCTACGCAAAGCAAGTTTGATGCCGTGGCCATCTCTAACATCAAAAGACTTTATCTCCAAATCTTTTCCAGCGAAAATAATGCTACCATCCGTTAGCACACCATCTACATCAAAAATTACCGCCTTTATCGATTTCAACCTGTCAGTGAGGCTACGAGGGTTGCACTTGAGGAAACTTTGAGTTGGAGTTCCAATTGAACCTATTTTGTCCTGAGGAACAAGTTTATGAATGTCTAGTAAATTGAGCACTAGTGATTCCAGGTCTTTTAGAGGCAGTGAGTTTGGCCCATCACACAAGGCCCGATCGGGATCAGGATGAGTCTCGATGAATATCCCGTCGGCGCCCGTCGCCACGGCCGCGCGTGCAAGCGGACCCACCAGCGATCGATCGCCTCCGGATTTCCCGGCCTCCGTTCCAGGGAATTGAGCTGAGTGGGTAGCGTCAAAAACTATCGGGAAACCGAACGGTTTCATCCTAACTATAGATCTCATGTCTGCAATCAGATCCCGATACCCGAAACTAGCTCCACGTTCGGTGAGAAGAATCTTTGAATTTCCGGTGGCTAATATTTTATTTACCGCATATTCCATGTCTTGAGGGGCTTGAAACTGCCCCTTTTTTATGTTGACAATTTTGCCAGAGTTTCCCGCCGCTATCAGTAAGTCAGTCTGTCTGCTCAAGAAAGCCGGAATCTGTATTATGTCCAAAATAGAGGCCACCCTTTGGGCTTGGTCCGGAGTATGTATATCGGAGACTACAGGTAGACCGGTAGTTGATCTTACGCATGACAAAATTTCCATCCCTTCGTCCAATCCTGGCCCTCGGAATGAATCCACAGACGTTCGATTTGCCTTATCAAATGAAGACTTAAAGAACATCGGAATATTGTGGGTGTTACTGATACGAGCGATTTCTGTGGCAACTTCCAGTGTAAGTTCCCTGGTTTCGATTACACACGGACCCGCAATAAAAAATAGGCAATTCCTGTCGAAGATGTTGACGGGGCCAACCTGCATCGCATTGGGATCAGAACAGTCAACCATTATTTGAAAACCCCATGAAACCTTGAATTTTGAACATCATATAGCTCTTCATTTAACCTTTAAACTAAAACAGACATATCCAAAATCGATTTTCAATTAAATCTCTGCCTGCGCAAGGAGCGGGTCAAGATCATTTTCAGCGCTTGTATTCTGTTGTTTCTGAAGCTTAAAATTAAGACACGCATTTATATAGGAAGCGAAAAGCGGATGGGATTCCATTGGTCTGGATTTGAATTCAGGATGAAACTGGCACCCTATGAACCACGGATGCTCGTCATATTCTACCATCTCCACAAGCTTTCCGTCGGGAGAAAGGCCACCTGCTTTGAGGCCTTTTTCTTCAAGAATGGTTCGAAATCCAGGATTAAATTCATAACGATGGCGATGACGTTCCTCTATCAGGTTAGTCCTATAGATCTTATGACAAACCGACCCCTCTGGGATAACGCATTCATAAGCCCCTAACCTCATGGTTCCGCCCTTGTCAATAACTGATCTTTGTTCATCCATCAGGTGAATTACAGGATAAGCGGTACCAGGGTCAAATTCCGTAGAGTTCGCGCCGTCAAGATTGCAAACATTCCTGGCGAATTCCACTACGGCTATTTGCATGCCTAAACATATACCAAAGAAAGGTATCCTGTTCTCTCTGGCATACCTGACGGCCTGAATTTTTCCCTCAACCCCTCTTGAACCAAAACCTCCTGGCACCAGTATACCATCGACGTCCGAAAATTCCGACTCCATAGTCCCGGCAGAAAGGAGTTCAGAGTCAATAAACTTGAGGTTCACCCTCACTTTATTCTTAACACCGCCAGCGAACAAAGCTTCGTTAAGACTTTTGTAAGATTCCTGAAGGTTAACGTACTTACCGACTATACCGATGGTTACTAAGTTGTTTAATGAATTCACGGCATCTATAAAGGAACGCCAGTCATCTAACTGTGGCGCACGTGTCCATATATTAAGATGCTCTACAATTTTTTGATCCAGTCCTTCCTCATGAAACTTAAGAGGCAGTTCATAAATACAACTTACATCTTCCGCAGCTATGACCTCCTCGGGTCTCACGTTGCAAAACAGGGCAATTTTTTCCTTAATGTCCCTACTTATCTTTTTTTCGGTTCGACAAATCAGTATGTCAGGTTGGATGCCGACTTCCCTTAGCGCCTTGACGCTATGCTGGGTAGGCTTGGTTTTAACCTCTCCAGAAGCCTTTACGTAAGGGAGTAGTGTTAAATGTATATACAAAACATTTTGTGGCCCCAAGTTTGCTCTCAACTGGCGAATAGCCTCCAAAAAAGGAAGACTTTCAATGTCCCCTACTGTCCCACCGACTTCGACGATGGCTACGTCAACACCGTTGCCCAAACTTCTGATTTTGGCCTTGATTTCGTCAGTGATATGAGGAATTACCTGAACCGTTTCCCCAAGGTACTCGCCTTTTCTTTCTTTCTGAATTACAGCATCGTATATCTGACCAGTTGTAAAATTGTTTTTCTGACGCAAAACAGCATGAGTAAAACGTTCATAGTGGCCAAGATCAAGATCTGTTTCAGCTCCATCATCTGTTACAAAAACCTCTCCGTGTTGAAAGGGGTTCATGGTACCTGGGTCGACATTTATGTAAGGGTCCATCTTCAGGAGTGTTACGGTAAGACCACGGCATTCCATCAGAGCTCCAATACATGCAGCGGAAAGCCCTTTCCCCAAAGAAGATAAAACGCCACCCGTAATAAATATGAACTTGGTGCTCTTATACATGTTTCCTCCAAAAACGGGGAATGAAAACCGTCAACAATTTAAGTCCAATTCTCATTTCCAAAAATACCGAAACAAATATATCCGGGAAACGTCTAATGATCTAGCGCCCTAGCTCATTTCCCGTCAAGATATTGTAGATGTTTAAATATTTTTCCGAAGTAATTCTGACAACGTCGGGCGGCAATACCGGAGCAGGTGGCTTTTTATCCCAATTTAGTCCTTCAAGATAATCCCGGACAAACTGTTTGTCCAGGGAAGGTGGTGAGACTCCGACTCTATATTGGTCCATGGGCCAAAAACGAGACGAGTCGGGAGTCAAGATTTCATCTACTAAAGCAAGTGCGCCATCAATCACTCCAAATTCAAACTTTGTGTCCGCTATTATAATCCCTCGTTTTTCTGCCCAAGCTGAACCAAACCTGTAGATCTCAAGAGTTTTGTCACGTAGCCATTTTGCCGTATCTGATCCCAATAAATTTGCAACTTTATCAAAAGATATGTTCTGGTCATGTTCACCAATCTCTGCCTTTGTCGATGGGGTGAACACCGGATCAGGCAACTTTTCGGCCTGTTTCAAACCTTTTGGCAGGCGAACCCCGCTAATCGAACCACTAGTGGTGTATTCCTTCCAACCGCTGCCAATTATGTAGCCTCTCGCTATACATTCCACTGGGAACACAGAAGCTTTTTTCACTAGCATGCTCCTTCCCTTCAATTGGGAGGAATATTTTCTGAGCTCCTCAGGGTAATTCTCGACCTTATCGGTTATAAGGTGATTAGGCGCGATGTGGCTTGTTTTTTTCATCCAGAATACGCTCAACTGGTTAAGTACTTCGCCTTTGTGAGGGATCGGGTCAGGTAGGACTACGTCAAAAGCTGATAATCGATCGGTCGAGACAATTAACAACTTGTCCTGGGTTTTGTAGATGTCCCTAACCTTTCCCCGGCCTACCAGGGAAAGATCTGCAAAATCGGTCTCCATCAGGATGTCTAATCCCATTATCATTTCCTCTCCTGTATCAGGCTTTTCGCGAAATCAAATTGACTTGACTTAAAGCGGTTGTAAATTATCACCGGAGGTGAACTCATGCAATCAAGTTTAGATGGAAACGAAAGTTTAAAACAGGGGTCGTGTAAAGATTGTAAAATGTGTCAAAACTGTTCGGAATCCCGGTGCAGGATATGCCGTAACATGAAATCGCAAAGCAAAAGTGACAAATCTTCTTTTAGAGAGCAAATAAAACTTTACGATCAATTAAATCCTTGGATAAGCAGTGATCCGGAATAAGAAATTTCGTGCGGATCGGCAATTATTGTTCGAATCATCGACAAGCTGGAAGTATGGAAATAATATTCAACACATTCTCGGACCTCCTTGAGGCATTGGAGATCGATTCAAACTGTCGAACTATAGCCATTGTCGGCGCTGGTGGTAAAACCACTCTTATGTATGCTCTGGCCAAGAACCTTACCAATAAAGGCAAAACAGTAATTTCGACTACGTCCACCAAAATTTTTCCCCCTGATAAAAACCAGTCGGGTGGACTAATTTTAATTGAGGAAATGTCTTCAGGTATTCATGATTTGAGCAACCAGGTCCAAGCTGTCAAGCACTTATCAATAGGTAGGAGAATAGACCCAGTCAGTGGTAAGGTCTTGGGTGTCACCTCAAACCAGGTTTTTCCAATGCTTTCGTGGGCTGACCACGTAATTATTGAGGCTGACGGGGCTGCTGGACGTCCCATTAAATGCCCCCTTGCAACTGAGCCGGTCGTTCCCGATTTTGTTGATCTGGTCATTGTAGTTATTGGTTTGGACTCATTGTTGTCGATAGCCAATAATCTGAATGTGTTTCGTCTCGAGGAATTTCTGAAGGTTACAGGAATGACTCAGGGCGAAATCATAGGGGTTCCTGAAATAACAAAATTGTTAAACGCCGCTGATGGGGCGCTGCGGAACATCCCATATCGAGCCAGGATATCAATTTTATTCAACAAACTTGATAAATTAGATAATATTCACATTTTGAAAGACTTGTCTCGAAGCATTCTTTCTACAATTAGCGACCACCGACTCAATTGTATAGTAAGTGGAATCCTGAAACCAAAACCAGCTAAACTTGTTGGGTTTCGTCGCTGTTTGTGTTAAGGGCCTGAAACTGCGACGACATCGTCGTTTATCCGATCCTCATTTTTAGGCTCGATAAAGGGATTAAGGACCTCAGACGAGTTACCTTCCGTAGCTGGCTGGACAGCTGCTATGGTAACATCCTTATAAATTTGCTTTTTTTGAACGGTCTCAAACGGGTCAGTCCTTCCTAGAACATTGCCGGCCATATCTACAGCTTCAAGGTAGCACTCCGAATTCATGGGCGCGTTAAAAAGTCTAAACTGTCCATTATTGTCCGTTTTTGAACTCTCCACGAACCCTGAGCTTTTGCAAACACAGTTTATGTTAATATCGTGAACCGGGGTGAACTCGTCTTGAACCATTGTTCTTCCATAGATCATGCAACCCTGGGAGACCATGTTAATTTCGAGCCCTTCGATTTTGCCTGATTCGGCCGGCACAGTTAAGGGTCTGTTACCAGCCATCGCAAACCCCCGTTTATAGACGTGCAGAGAGTAAGCTCCCGCGTCGTGTACAAGGACCCTGAAAGAACCACTCTCAGGGTTACTCCGACAAGATTGCCCGACTTTGTTTCCTTCGGAATCGGCCAAATAAACTACTGCATATTCGAGTGGCTTACCATCGGGCCCTATTACGGTACCCGAAACAGTTAGTCCCTCTCTTTCCCTACGTTCAACTTCCGCCGGAGACAGAATATCCACAGCTGAGGAAAATCTGAATTCTCGGTTCGGAGGAGAATCCGGGATATCAGAATCGTTTATCACTAATAAATTTTCCTCCGAGAGCTCCCCCTCAGGAAATGAGCCAAACTTGGGCAAGGGATGGTCAGCCCCATCGAGGGGGGTGGGCGGAAACAGAACAGTTTGGGCTCCGTCTTTCGTAATAGCCCGGACAGCTACGATTCCATCATCTGCAGAATCGGGATTTGAACACGCGTTTGAGGCATGATGTATATGATGCCGTGCTCTCTTGCCTGATGGTGTGGCTATAGGCCGGATTATTGTGCTGAGTGGTGAAATGCGGCTCAACAAACGGGTAGGCCATGTCCAGCCCCGGTTTAACCTAAATTGAAGCCACAAATTAATGACAGAGAGACAAAAGATCAGAAATAAAACGCCATAAGCAAACAGAGAAAAATGAGTGATAGTATAAAAAAAGCCGGATTTTTCTTCTCCAGGCATTGGAACATTGGCGGAAAAACATGTTAGCACAGTGAAAGCACAATAAGACAGGCTCATCATAATCAGGACGAGCAATTTCTGCCAAGATTTGGAAAATCTGGATTCAGTCATGCTTGGACAGGATCCTACTTGTCATGGCAATCCTAAGTATAGCGCTTTAGGTAAAAGGATCAAGACACCTGATATACTGTCCGACCTCGTGCTAAAACTGCCTAGGCGTCTCAACGGTACTTTATTTGCGTGCTGTATCACCGTAAGCGGCGAAAGTAAATGAAAAAATCGAAGTTTTCGAGAGAAACGACAAAATAAAATGTGTTTCCCTAGTTCAAAGTAAGAGCTGTATTCTAGCGCGATTATCAGATACCTGAATTCTTAGGCATTAACTTCCCCGACAAGCCCACGGTGAACACCTTATATTGATTCAAGCTAAAATATAAAGTAAATACTTTATTCCCTTAATATTTTGCACTAATAATTAGCTATAACTAAAACAATAACCTAAATGAGAACTCACCTTATTAAATTATAAACTACTTTAATAAAAGTATCTTTTATCTTGATTTTTATGAAAAATATGGTATTACCAATTCCGAATTAGGTGGTAGCCTATTCCTGCAAATCTTTTCGAGGAGTTGCCCAATGAAAAAAGCCGCAATATTCCTATTTGTCGCCTCAATGCTGTTAATCAGCTTTGGCTCAAGCGTGTTTGCTGAGGACCTTGCGTCGCAGATTGCCGCATTACAGCAAAAAGCTGACCGTGTCCAGGAACAGATCAGCCAGGCTAAACAACAGGCTAATGGCGCTGTAGATCAACAAGTCAAACAACTGATGAGTCAAGCTGACAATCTTATCAAGCAGAGAGTGCAGTTAGATTCCCAAATCTCTAAAATTGATTCACAGATTGATGAGATAAAAAATTCCACAAAGAGCAACCTGAGCAGACAGTTGAAGGGATATGACCAGCAACTGGTTCTCTTAAAGCAGCAGATATCTTCATTGAACGCGAAAAAATGGGCCCAGGAAGCAGCAAAGATGAAAGAAGAAGAAACAAAAAATCAGGCTAAAAACAATCCTACCCCCGTTGCCCCTAATGCGGTCGCCGGACCGGCTGCCCTGAAGTAAAAAGGTGGCCTCGTCCCATAAGCTCAGAATAAAAGCGGTCGATATGCTCAAATCGTGTCGACCGCTACCACTAAAAAACCTTTAATTATAAATAACTAACTATAAAAGCTATGTTATCGCATTATATAATATATATAATATTTTATGATAACGTATATTCTTGTTGACTTTATGTAGTTAAATAATAAAATACCCAACATGTCAATTCGTTAAGCGGCTAAATTAAACATGAGACAATTCAATTTATTTTGTTCTGCTGCATTCCTTGTGATAGCCTTGACCGGCTGTTCCGCAAACTTAGCCGCCCTGAAATCGTCCGTATCCGACTTTTCGAATAAAAAGGAGACAGCAGCGCAGCGAGCTCCAAAATCGGCGGCTCCCTCCGACGAAGATGGGGCGTTTCATGTAGTAAACAAAGGTGAAACCCTTCCCCACATTTGTGAAGTTTACGGGCTCGACTTAAAATCCGTAGCAAAAGTTAACAACCTGACTCCTCCGTATAAACTTTCCGGAGGGGAAACGATATTTTTGCCCGCTTCGGCCCTGTTACCCGATACGGACCAGGTCAAATTCGCGAGTTATTCGTATTCTTCAAGGGCAGGTAATGATTCCCAATCTCGACACGCTATAGCTAGCGCTATTCGAGGTTTTCGACATCCCAGTGTGCCTGAACTAAAATTCCCTGTCCCACATGGAATCTTGACTTCTCCGTTCGGCTTTAGATGGGGTAGTTTTCACAAAGGCCTTGACATAGCAGCGCCGGTTGGCCAGCCAGTACTGGCCTGCGCGGACGGAAGAGTCGCGTTCACTGGCAGTCAAAAGAGATTCAGGAGATACGGGAATACTGTATTGATTGACCATGGTAAAAACGCTTATACATATTATGCCCATCTGTCAAAAATCCTCGTTAGGCCAGGGCAGGTTGTTCGAAGAGGGGAAAAAATCGCTTTGGTAGGTAACACAGGAAGGTCTACCGGCCCACATCTTCACCTTGAGGTGAGGGTAGCCAACCAAATGTACAATCCCCTAGGATACTTTTCGGCCAAAGACATGGTGGGAATGCACGTAGCCAAGAGATTTACCGATTCTCCGATGGGCCCAGTATTAGCTCGCTGGAAGATACCTGATCTAGTCTCAGCGAATCTGCCCTGAATCGAGAAAATCTGTTCTTAATGAAGCAAACCTTTAAGTGCTTACGTATCATCAATTTGCTAACAGGGGGCGGCGTCGATCGGTTCGACGCTAAAATGATCAGATTCTATTTGAGGCGTCAGAGTCTATAAAGAAGCGAAGTTTATCTTCCATTGGCCAGGGAATCAAAATCTGAAAAAACGTCAACGGCGAATCAAATTTGTAGCAATTTAGCTAAGATATACAACATTGCTGTTCTATGACAAAAGTTCTTACAGCCATGAAGTTGCAAAAGCAAGGTCGTAGAAAACTTCGCGCGAATTACCGCGTAACAGTTTTAAATCTCACGCTTTTCCCTTGACAAGGAGTCTCATCGCCTCTAAACTAACATTTCATTTCAGAATTTACCACAACTTCAAAAAGTCACTCCCAAGTATGAGATTAGAGGTCATCAAGACTTTTGGGCTCGAAATCGGGGCGTGCTTTAAACAGAACGTAATGTTCAAGGAGGGCTACAAATGTCGAAAACCAAGCTGGTAAGACCGCACGGTGGCGGTGAATTGAAACCATTGATGCTGCAAGGCGCTGCCTTGACAGACGAGAAAAAACGGGCCGGATCCCTCAAGAAAATTAACATTACATCCAGAGAAGTTGGCGATCTGCTCATGATGGGCTGTGGCGCATTTACGCCGCTCGAAGGTTTTATGACGAAGGCTGATTGGAAGGGCGTATGCGACGAATTCAAGATGGCCAATGGCTTGTTCTGGCCTATTCCAATTACCGTTTCTACCGATGATGAGAGCGTCAAGGAAGGCGATGAAATCTCGCTTGTAGACACTGAGAGAAATGAGATAGTCGCCACCATGAAGGTGACGGAAAAGTACACAATCGACAAGGCTTACGAATGCAAAAAAGTCTTCACCACGGATGACATGGAACACCCCGGTGTCCAAAAGGTTATGGCCCAGGGTAAATATAACCTGGCTG
>JBMFSZ010000021.1:0-17330 GCA_049967315.1 Desulfomonilaceae bacterium | reverse complement strand
GGAACTTATACTAATTAAGTGGGGGGCCAATGAACAACATTTCTAAAGGATTATAGCGCAATCTGAAAGGGCATAGTAATGTTTCATAATTGGAAATTAATTTTATGCGTCTTAGCATTAACTTGTTTGTTTTCAACAGCGTTTGACATCGCAAATGTCTGTGCCAAGGAGGGAAAGTTGACGCGTCACACGCTATCAAATGGTTTGGTTGTGCTTATTCAGGAAGATCACGCCAAAAAAGTCTCCGCTTCTCAATTGTGGGTCATGGTTGGCAGCGCGGATGAAAATGACGCCGAAAGAGGAATTAGCCATCTCATAGAACACATGGCTTTCAAAGGTACGGCCAGGAGGGGAGTGGGGCAAATTGCCAAAGAAGTAGAAGCCTTAGGCGGAGAAATCAACGCCCATACGAGTTGGGATCATACCGTCTTCCATATTGTCGCTCCGTCCTCAGAAACTGCCCATTCACTCGACATAATATTTGACGCAGTGTTAAAACCTACTATCGATCCGAAAGAGCTAGAGAGAGAAAAACAGGTTGTTCTTGAAGAAATTCTTGAATCAGATGAAAGACCGGAAAGAAAATCTTCAAAGCTCCTTTTCTCAACAGCCTATGTCGCAAATCCTTACAAATATCCGGTGATTGGTTACAAAGAGATCGTCGAAAAATTTACGCGCGACGACATCGTAGCCTTCCGCAAGAAATGGTATGTCCCCGATAACATGTGTCTTGTTGTGGTCGGTGACGTGGACACAGCAACCGTCCTGAGAGAGGTTGAAAAACTAACGGCGGACATCCAGCCCGCAGGCTTCTTTAGACCACCCAGAACTCTGGAGCCTGTACAGAAAGAAATCAGATCATCTTTAGTGCTCGACAAGAATGCTCGAGAGACACGACTTAATATAGCCTTCCACGTGCCTTCAGGAACTTCCATCGACGTTAATCCGTTGGATCTCGCTGCTGACATACTGGGGAGTCGAGAAAGTTCACGTTTGGTAAAGGTTCTAAAAAAGGAAAAGGGCCTTGTAAATTCGATTACAGTGTATTCCTTAACCCCCAAAGAACCAGGCCTCATGGTTTTATCAGCCACGTTAGATTTCGCAAATCTTGAAGCTGTGACCCGTGGCATAATGGAAGAAATAACACGACTGGCAAAAGAACCGCCTACTGTCGAAGAATTGAATCGAGCCAAAGTTCATATAGAGGCCCAGCATGTTTTTTCGCTGGAGACAGTGCAGGGAGTTGCTGAAAATATTGGGAGTTCAGCCGCTGACATGGGTGACCCAAATTATGAAGATAAGTATCTTATATTGAACCGGGCAGTCACTCCCGAAGAGGTATCCGAGGTAATGAACTTCTATATGAGGCCACTAAAAAGTACCATTACCATTCTTGCTCCGGAAAATGGAGCAAAGAACTTCAAAATGGATTCTCTCCTCCAGATCATAAGATCCTTTCAGCCCCCAGCTACCCAGGTTGTATCCGGTAACGAGACTAGAAAGGAGGCTGAAACTACTTCTGTTCAACTTTCAAACGGCTTAAAGGTAATCATTACACCAGATGACGCTATTCCTCTGGTCTCCTTAAAGGTCGCCCACTTGGGTGGGAAAAGATTTGAGACAAAGGGTACCAAGGGTATCATGAATTTCGTAGCCGAAATGTTACCCAAAGGAGCTGGTGATCTCAACGAGCTTGAAATTTCCAGAAAGATAGAAAGCTTGGGTGGCCGGGTTTCAGGCTTTTCCGGTTACGACTCGTTTGGATTGTCCACCACGATATTTAGCCGGAATGTTGACGAAGGTTTGAATCTCTTATCAACCATCTTCAGGAATCCTTCTTTTCCTGAGGACAAGATTGAGAGAGAACGGCAATTAATTTCCAATATGATACGAACAGAACCAGATCGCCCGGTGGCGTATGCGATTAACCGGCTTAATGAAACTCTTTACAAAAAGCATCCTTACGGATTTGAAAAAGAGGGAACTCTGGAAACAGTCGCAAAATTCACCCGTCAAGACCTCATAGATTGTTATCGAAAGTATGCAACCCCAGGGAATACGGTCATTTCGATTGTAGGGGACGTTGACCCTAACAAGACACTTAAGACCGTGGAAAAGCTATTTGGAAACATCCCACCATGCGCCTTTGAGCCTTACAAGGTCCCTGCTGAATTACCGATTGAGGCCCCGCGAATTCGCACTATTCGCATTCCAAGGGCCAAAGCTCACATAGCAATTGGTTTCAAAGGGGTAACGCTGGCCGATGAAGACAGATATCCGCTTGAAGTGCTGAACAATATCCTCTCAGGACAGGGGGGACGGCTGTTCTTACAGCTTAGGGACAAGGAATCTCTTGCCTATTCAGTAGCGTCATTCGTGCGATGCAATCTGGACCCAGGCATATTCGGCTTTTACATTGCCTGTGATGAGTCAAAAGCCGATAAGGCGCTTTCAGGATTACTAAGTGAAATTGAAAAGGTACGAGAGGCTAAAATTTCCGAAAAAGATGTTAAAAACTCTATAACCAATTTAATAGGCGGGCACGAAATAGCGTTGCAAAGTACGCATTCGCGAGCTGACAGCTACGCGCTCAATACACTATACGGGTTTGGATGGAATTTTGAAGCGCAGTACGTTGAAAAAATATCAAAGGTCAAGCCTGAGGATGTTTCTAGAGTCGCAAAAAAATACCTTGATCCGGAAAGACGCGCCGAGGTTATAATTCTGCCTGAATCTGATTAGTATTGTAACCTGAGGGATTAAAATGTTAGGTTTGTGCTTAGAAAGACCTTTTAAATTGTTGTAAATCCAGATGCGGAAAGGTTGGCCTCTTTTTAGGTGGCCAACCTTCCATTCTCGAAATTTTCATTAATATTTCCTTAAATCCTTAGCTAGGGAGGATTTTTTGAGTTTTGTTTCCGGCTCCACTCTGGGCCTAAAACACTCTCAAATTGCCAAACTCGAAAAATTCGCGATTAGGCGTGTTTCTGCGAATGTAATAATATCTCCTGAATTGGCTCGCAGCCTTACAGAACTGGCATTTGAGATCAATCGGCAATTGGGTCTATTGATTGATCGCAAAGGTAGAATCCAGCGTGTCATCATTGGCGACGCCCGCTCTATATTCATTCCCCGATTGACTGGCTGGCGAGTCGGAACTGGAAGGCTTCGCGGCCTTCGACTTGTCCACACACACCTAAAAAACGAACGTTTGTCTCGGGAAGACCTCACAGACCTTGCTCTGTTGAGATTGGATCTTATTGCCGCTATCGGTATTGATGATATGGGCCTACCCACAACTATAGAAATTGCTCACCTTCTTCCGCCCTACCCTAAAGGTTCCGCCTGGCAAGTGATCGAACCCACAATTTCTTCCCAGCTAAACCTGGATTTCTTGGCCTTCATAAAATCTTTAGAAGATGAAATCTATCGAACAGTAAGTTCTCGAGGCGTAGATTCTAAAAAGGAAATGGCCTATCTGGTTGGAAAAACTAGTGGAGGCTCTTGGGAAGTTGAAGAATCGATCAATGAGCTCAGGGAATTGGCGGCTTCCTGCGGCTTAAAGGTAGTCGGATCTTCAATTCAACATAGGGATTCAGTTGACGCCCATTACGTGGTAGGTAGAGGAAAACTTAAGGAAATAGTCATTGACGCATTGCATAAGGGGGCCAATATTCTGATCTTTGACACTGAGTTAAGCGCTCCACAGGTCAAGGCGATCTCGGAATTCACAGAAATCAAGGTTCTGGACAGATCCCAGCTCATTCTTGACATATTTGCCCAGAGAGCCAAATCGAGCGAAGGCAAGCTCCAGGTCGAACTGGCGCAATTGAAATACGCCTTGCCAAAATTGAGTGAGAAGGATGACGCGTTGTCCCGTCTAACTGGTGGCATAGGTGGACGTGGACCAGGTGAAACGAAATTGGAAATCGACCGAAGGAGGATTCACAGTAGAATCGATCTCCTGGAGAGGAGGATTGCACAGGTGGCCAAGTCTAGGACTCTTAGGCGCAGCCTCCGTACCAGGAAACGTGTGCCTGTTATTTCAATCGTAGGATATACCAATGCCGGGAAATCGACCCTGCTGAACAACATGACCGAATCGAGAGTTATCGTTGAAAACAAACTGTTTGCTACATTGGATCCTACGAGTAGAAGGTTACGCTTCCCCCGTGATACTGAAGTAATTATCACCGATACCGTCGGATTCATCAAAGATCTTCCGGAGACCCTGGTTAAAGCTTTTGCCGCAACTTTGGATGAATTGGCCGACGCTGATCTGCTTCTTCACGTCATTGATTCCTCGAATCCTAATGTCGAAAAACAAATTGAAGCGGTTGAAAATTTGCTGAGCAGACTTCAATTGTCTAAAAAATCAATCCTTCGCGTGTTCAATAAAATCGATATCGCAGACCAAGAAATGGTCAAAAACTTATGCGCCCGCTACAATGGGATTGCCATTTCAGCCTTAAACTCAGATACATTCTCTACCTTGATAGAAAGAATGGAAGACGAAATTCTCAAAGACATTCAAGTTGGTCATAAATCTCAAAATGGCCCCGTAGCAGCCGAAGTGAATCTGGGAAATGACGAAAACCGAATTTAGTGAAACCCTGCGCCTAAGATTGGCGTTAACATTCCTTGCGATAATTCTGGCTGTTTGCGTCTACTTATGGGTCACCGGCCGTTTAAACCCTTTAGTTTCCGAATTGTTCTCGATCTTTGAAAACAGGAGTGCGCTTCGCACGTATGTCGAGAGTTGGGGCAAGGCGGCCCCTGCCGCGTTCATAATTATTCAGGCGCTACAAGTTGTCATCGCGCCTATCCCAGGCGAATTGACTGGAGCTGTCGGTGGATTTGTCTTTGGCGCATTTGCAAACACGATTTACTCGACCATAGGTTTGACGATTGGATCAATGGTGGCATTTCTCGCAGCGAAACTTATCGGACTGCCACTGGTAAGTTATTTTGTCAGCGAGAAGTCACTGCAAAGATTCCATTTTTTAACCGAGCGGCGCGGCGTAATAATTTCACTGATACTGTTCGCCATTCCTGGTTTCCCAAAGGATATTCTTTCGTATATATTAGGCTTAAGCCCAATGAGCGCTGTGACATTTTTCTGGGTTAGCGCTATCGGAAGGATACCGGGAACAATTATGTTAAGCATGGGGGGTTCCGCTTTATTTGAGGAAGACTGGCTTTCCCTTGCTACACTCACACTGGTCTGTGGGTTGTCTTTGCTCCTCGTTTTCCTGAAACGAGAGAGGATCGAGAAGTGGCTCCGTGGGCATGACGCTCCAGAATCACGGGCCAAGAGAGATACGATCGCATGAAAATGTTACTGTGGGAATCTGCTTGAGTTTTTTGGAGGTTTTATGGAACGAGAAACCAAGTTACGAGTTGATCACAGAACTCGTGAAATGGTTTTCACAGATTTCATCCAACGGTTCTCATCAATAAATAACCACAGCAGACTTTTTCCGAAGAGGTGCAGGACATGTGGCAAAAAATATCCAAGCCTTTATGATTACATTCATGAGACAGAATCCAAAGGACAGTCGATGGAAGATGTCACAGAGACTTTTGGTAGGCCTTTCACGATGATTTACAGAAATTGTTCCTGTGGTAACACTCTGGTCATCAGCATCACAGATGAAATTCTTACTTCTATCGATGTTTTTTGGAAGGATATGAGAGAATTAGCAGCAGCATCTGGTCAACCTCTTGGGGAAACCGTGGAATCTTTCATGGAGGAATGGGAACGGACAATCCGTCATCATTTCAATTTGATCAGCAGACGAAAGAGGTTCTAAGCAAAAATGCCCATTAGAAACCTGATATTCGATCTTGGCAATGTACTTGTTCCGTTCGATTGGCATATTGCAGTACGCAGACTGCTGAGACATCTTCCCCCAGATTTGGCGTATGAATCGGAAAATGATCCTGCCGTATTCGCAAGAAGAATAATTGATTTGATAGACCTCCTTGAGAAAGGTTTGATAAGTTTTGATGATTTTTATGGTAAAGTTTTATCTCGAACAGGAATGACCGTGGAACTAGCAGAGTTCAGGGACATTTGGTGCCGGATTTTTAAGCCTGACTATCAAATGACAACACTAGGCCAACAACTTTCAAAAAAATATGACACATGGTTGGCTTCAAACACAGATGAAGCTCATTTTAGCTACATAATCCAAAATTTCCCCGAGATAAAGTTTTACAAGAAAGCGGCTCTATCCTACAAAATGGGAACAAAGAAACCAGAATCGGAATATTTTGTTAAGGCATTGGAATTATTCTGTATCGATCCGGAAGACTCTATTTTCATTGATGACTTGATCGAGAATGTTCGCGCTGCTGAAAAAACGGGTATTATAGCCATTCAATTCAGCAATATCACATCCCTTGTGGAAGAACTTACTAAAAATGGAGTCGTCGTCCCGACTGAGTGGAGGAATCAGGTTGACTAGGAACAGTGGCTTTGAAATTGATGGATTCAGGTTTGCGGCTGTTTCAGCAGGAATAAAACACGCGAACTCGGATCGTTTAGATTTGGCGTTAATTGTTTGCGACGTTCCTGCCGTGTCTGTAGCTGTAACGACTACCAATCTCGTTTGCGCTGCGCCAGTTACGTTAACCAGAGAACGGGTTAAAGAAGGGGCTTCTCAGGCAATATTGATCAATTCGGGCAATGCCAACGCTTATACCGGGGATCAAGGTTTCGCGGATTCTGTTTTTCTCACCGGGTCCGTCGCCAATATTTTAGGTTTGGACCAACAGCTCGTAATACCGATGTCAACCGGTGTAATCGGACAAAGGCTACCCATTGAGCGGATCAATCAGCAGATTCCGAAGCTAGTGGATCGACTGGATCGGAAGAGCTTCCGTCTCGTAGCGTCTGCCATCCTGACAACAGACACTAGGGAAAAAATTGCCATGGCTAAGGAAACGCTCAGTAACGGAGAGCTGAAAATTTTGGGCATGGCTAAGGGAGCAGGCATGATTGCGCCGAATATGGCCACCATGCTAGCGGTGATTATGGTGAACATGCGGGTAGAAAAATCCTATCTCGAGCGAATTTTCTTCGAGGTCAACAAATCTACGTTCAACAGTATTACCATAGATGGAGACACAAGCACTAATGATACGGCGCTTGTGTTGTCTGGCGGAGCCTCTGATGCTAAGGAACTTCCTCAAAACGAAACGGACCGACAGATATTTTCCACTTCGCTGATGACAGTTTGTTCTGACCTGGCCAAACAGATTGTAAGGGATGGCGAGGGCGCTACCAAGTTTGTCGAGGTAAAGGTATTGGGCGCTCCGGACTCTGCATCGGCTGCCCGAGTCTGTAGAAGGATAGCGGAGTCCCCGTTGGTCAAAACAGCCTTCCATGGAGAAGATCCCAACTGGGGGCGTATTATTTGCGCTGCCGGATCTGCTGGTGTACAGTTTGATCCATCAAAAATTGACTTGTGGATAGGTTCCGTTCAGGTTTTGAAATCGGGAGTGATGCAAGCAGGGGATCTAGAATTACTCGCTAAACGAGAAATGAGCAATCCAGAGTTTTCAGTATCATTGGATTTGAAAGTAGGATCTGGAACCGCCTCAATTTTTACTTGTGATCTCTCAGAAGAATACATAGGAATAAATGCTGATTATCGTTCGTGAACGAGCAGGAATATTTCTAGGGCTTACGATTTCTTAGCCGAAGAAACCTGAGGCTTGTGTTTACCCCTTGGGTGGAATCCGTTTGTCCTTGAAACAACTTTTTTCTTTACCGGTATCTTCGGAACTGCAATTTTAACTCCCTTCTTGAGTCTACGTGAAAAATTCACATCAGGGTTCAACTGAGCCAACATCTCTTTTGAAACCCCGTACCTTCTTATTATTCCCTTCACTGTGTCCCCTCTTCGAACGAGGTGAGTTATTATTTGACGTTTGGGGGCTTCTTCTGGAATATTTTTCAATCCAGCGAGGAGAATATCCTTTTTCCCGTGGGGAACTCTTAGGGAATATGGCGCCGTATCGGGAGGAGTTATTCCACGAACCAGAGCCGGATTATGTTCCAGCAAATCAGCGTAAGAGATTCCTATAACTCGAGCAAGTTTGTCCAAAGAATAACTTCCCTGTATGGGAACCAGTTCAAATTTTTCTTCAGATTTCTTTGAAATTATGCTTGGGAAACCGTATTTTTCCGGATTCTTTGCAATTATGGCAAGGGCCTGAAAACGTGGCAAAAATTCTTTGGTTTCCCGCTTTAGCATTCGACTCGAACAAATGTCTTCGTATTCATCGGTGTCCTCCTTGCACAAAACCCGGTTTAGTTTATTCTCACCAGAATTGTATGCGCTTAGAGCCAACCGCCAGCATCCAAACATGCCGTAAAGGTCTTTCAAATAAATCAGAGCGGCATTTGTTGATTTTACCGGGTCTAATCGTTCGTCCACATAGCTGTCCACTCTTAGACCGTAAGATCTGGCGGTAGCGGGCATGAACTGCCACATTCCGAGAGCATTTGCACGTGATCTAGCATCGGGGTTAGCTCCTGACTCAAGGAGGAACAGATATGCCAATTCTTGAGGCAGATGGTGCTCACGAAGCTGTTGATTCACCATCGGCAAGTACTTTTGCGCCTGGGCAAGATAATTTCTGGTGGTACTTCTATGTTCGTAACCGTATTGCCTAAGGAATTTCCGAACTCTCGGTTCATTAGGTTCAATTGGTATAGGAGGAAACGTTCCAAGTTTGGTTCCAGTTGCGGAGGAATTCCTTGAACCGAAGGAAAAAGCTTTTACAATAGCCCCGGTGAGAGAAGCGGAACCCGGATCATCTTTCCGGACAAGATTTAAAGATGAACCGCATCCTGAGATTGTAGCCAATATCGTACCTAAAAGAGTCAGCTTCCAAATGACTGCCCATGAAGACAGAAGCTGCTTACAAGGTTTGATATCTAGGCGTTCACCAGGACGCAATAAAGTCTCCACAAATAGAAGTTACATGCTTGTTTTTAAATTTAGGGGCGCTAACGGTCGACCTGTCTCAAACGCAACCCCAACGTTTTGGAATCTTATCACAATCAAAGGCGGGGGAAAAGAACAGTTGACAACAAAATGTTTTTTTAATTTTCTTGTTGAAGAACAAGCGATATATATCCGTTTTCAATGGTAACAATCCCACCTATGCGTTCTACAAGCTCTCTAAAACAAATTATCCGCAGCCTATCTAAAGAGGTCCACTGGCTTGTAATCTCTGTATGCAGCATACCTGTATCCCACTTTAAAAGCAGGCCACTTTGACAATCGGTCAGGGTCAGGAACGCTTCAATTTTCTTTCGAAAATTGTATCCCTTTTCCTTGTGCCTGAACTCCAGAAATTCCACATTGTTCCTGGCCATAACCAAGCACTGGGCAATTAAGAGATCCAGGAGAGTTGAATCGAATTTGGTCGGGTTTGCCTGCTCCCTAATAGTTTCAACGCTGAATTCAATGCCACGAGAAGCAAACTGTTGTCGGAGAAGATTGCAAATTCTCCCAAAAGAAGATTCGATGTCATCGGCCGAGATATTTACCGAATTGGAGGTGTAGCGCTTGAATCCTTTGATGACTTCGGAAGTTCTGGTTACCTGGTTTTTTATGGTGGCTATCTTATCTTCGAAAAACTTTTGATCACTATCATTCAGCTTGAGTCGGCCTAGCCTGAACCGAAGGACCTCACATGCGAGAGATATGGCGTTCAATGGTTGGGCAAGCTCGTGAGCAAACCCGCCCATCAACTCCGGGATTACCGTCAGCTTTAGTAGATCTTCTTCGCCGAGTTCACTGACGCAGTCTGCTTTCAAAAATTTAAAGTTGGTTACCTCGCGTATTCGACCGCTCTGCTTTCACGAATTACGACGATTTTGATTTGCCCTGGGTATGATAGTTCTTTTTCGATTTTTTTACGTATGTCCCTGGCAAGTAATGTCAAATGTTCATCTCTTATATTTGCGTTTTCAACAATGATCCTGATTTCACGACCCGCCTGAATCGCAAATGATTTGCTGACTCCTTTAAATGAATCGGCTATTCTCTCGAGATCTTCAAGCCTCTTCACGTAGTTCTCAAGCATCTCACGTCTAGCGCCAGGCCTTGCAGCTGATAAAGTGTCAGCCGCCTGGACCAAAACAGCTATCGCGCTGGTTGGATCTTCGTCACCGTGATGAGACGCAATTGCATTTACTATAAGCGGTGACTCTCCATATCTTCTGGCAATATCTGAACCAATAATAGCATGTGCGCCTTCAACCTCGTGGTCAATCGCTTTGCCAATGTCGTGTAGTAAACCTGCCCTCTTGGCCCTCTTTTGATTCAGCCCCAATTCAGCAGCCATTATTCCGCATAAAAATGCGACTTCAATGGAGTGTTGGTAGACGTTCTGAGCGAAAGATGTCCTGTATTTAAGTTTGCCAAGCAACTTAATAAGTTCTGGATTTATTCCATGAACCCCAACATCAAAGCTCGCCTGCTCACCTGCTTCAACGATTGCGTCTTCCATCTCCTGAGTGACTTTTTTGACAATCTCCTCAATACGGGCCGGATGGATTCGGCCATCGTTAACCAGTCGTTCCAGGGCGATTCGGGCAATTTCACGGCGAATGGAATTATAGCCAGAAAGAATTACAGCTTCGGGGGTGTCATCAATGATAAGATCAACCCCAGTCGCCGCCTCAATAGCACGGATATTTCTTCCTTCCCGGCCTATTATTCGCCCTTTCATTTCCTCGTTTGGAAGGTTGACGACCGAAACAGTTCTTTCAGCGATAAAATCGGCAGCGTAACGACCTATAGCTGTAGCAACAATTTCTTTGGCCTTTTTATCCGATTGGGCAAGTGTTTCTTCTTCAATTTGTCTGATTATTCTGGCGCTCTCAATACGAGTTTCATCCTCGACTTTCTTGAGAAGCATCTCGCGAGCTTCAGCTGTAGACAAACCAGCCAAAGTTTCAAGTTTTTCCTGTTGTTTTTTTACAAGATGGTCAGCTTCGCGTTCTTTTTCTTTGGTTCTTTTTTGAGCCGACTCAATCTCTCTCTCGTGCTTTGCTAGTTGCCCATCTTTTTGCTCAAGTTGCGCTGATTTTCTCTCGAGATTTTCGTCCTTTTTAAGAAGTCGAGCCTCTCTTGCGGAAAGCTCGGCCCTTCTTTCACGGATTTCGTTTTCGAGTTCAGCTCTGGCCTGGAACAGTTGGTCCTTGGTCTGCAGGAGAGCTTCTTTTTTAATTGTTTCCGCTTCTTTTTGAGCGCTCTTGACTATTTCGTCTGCACTGGATTTAGCCGACTCAATACGTCTGTTGTCCAGAAATCTTGCGACTGCGTAACCAGCAGCGAGTCCCAAAATTATTGCTAACAGGGCGTAGATCAAAAAGGGAATCGATCCCACCACAACCCCCTCCGTATCATTTTATTTATCGGGACGTTTCTAGCGCAGAAACCGTTGAGGATGAGGGACAGTGAATATGAACGTCCAGAGGGTTACGTAAATAAGACGCCGATCGAAAAATCTCAAATCTATATATTAAACCCTGAACTACCATCCAGAGGCTTCGTCGCACATCCCGGTTGTCGGGTGTAAGATGAAGAAAGCAATCTTTAGTGTTTTCCCCCGCAATCGACCGTGGCAATAGAACTTTTGAACCTGGTTTCCCAGGTGGGATCCTGGCGATTGTTTAAGGCTTCCTACTTCAGCGGCAGGCATGCACACCACAATCGGGTACGGCTCCCAATTTTCGAGTGTTGGCTCAAAAATTCTCTATCCCTCACGAGCCGCGCAGGGGAATCTTTAAATCAGTCTCGCCCGTGTCTTCGGACTCCAATAGACCGTATTCTTCGTCCTCCGTTTTCCTGATGGGTTTCGAGATCGCTCTTCGGCATTCCAGGAGCTCATCAGTAATATTGAGCAAGGTAAGGATCGCAATGTCGATCGTGCTCACAACCCCTGTTTTCTCACGGATTTCTTCGGATCGATCATTGATAAATTCTACAAGTTTTTCTACGTAATCTTTCGATCCATGCCCTCGGACAGCAAATTGGCGTCCAAAAAGTGTCACCTTAACAGCTTGTGAGTCACGAGCACTTTCCCGATCCATGAAACGTGAGCCTAATTTCTGTCTTTCTTTGAACCGAAATCCTCCAAGCTTTGAATCATCATACCCAGTTCAAAATTTCGTGACAACTCTCAGAAACCTAGCCGGCCGCAGCTATCTCGCTGGACCTATCAGATTGTCCCAGTATTTGCACTTGTCCAAATTATATTTTATTGGCTGATTGTGTCAAGCTATATCTATTCAGGCGGCACTCAAGTATATTTAATTGCGTTGATAGTGATTAACCAATTCTGACAGTCGACAATTAATTGCTCAAGAATTCGGATTCCCCACCGCCTCCAAAATTGACAGCCTTATAATTCGACATTTTCTTCTAATAACTCGCAGGACTCTTTCAATTTAAGCATTTTCCTATGGAATGTGTTTCTACTCAAACCAAGGCAACGCGCGGCTCGAAGCTTATTTCCCCTGTTCCTTTGGAGGACTTTAATGATTAATCTTTTCTCGACTTCTCCCATTATAAGCGGGTGAATTCCCTCAACATTGTTGTCAACGAGATATTCAACCAGCGAATCCAGAGAGTCTCCTATGTTAAAAACCAGAGGAGCTCTGACTTTGTTGCTCTCCTGAGAGTTCCCTGGTCCTAAAGAATTCGATTCTGTCTCTGTCTGACCTGCTTTCATGGGATCATTGCCTTTCCAAAAAAGTCGTCGATGGAAGACAGGACTCTTTCAGGATTATCTTCCCTAAATACAGTGGAGCGGAAATCGCTGGAGCCTGGCATTCCCTTCGAGTACCAGCCCAAGTGTTTTCTCATTCGACGCACGCCTTGAGCAATCCCGCACCAACGAAGTTGATCCTGGAAATGGCTCATTATAATATCAGCAAACGTTTTCCTTGGCTCGCAACGTGTCCAACCAAACAGTGACTCAAGTATCTTCCGCAAGAACCATGGCCGTCCCAAAGCCCCTTTCCCGACCATAACTCCGTCACAGCCCGTTTCTTCAATCATTTTAACGGCGTCTTTTACCTCGTCTATCCCGCCGTTTCCTATAACTGGAATGGCGACACCAGCCTTGACCCTCTGCAAAATATCCAGGGAAACTGGGCCTGTATGTCCAGAAACTTTAGTTCTGGCATGCAAAATGATGGCGTCAGCTCCTTCATTTTCAGCTATTACAGCCAACTCAGGAGCTGTAACAGAATTGCCGTCCCACCCTGTTCTCATCTTCACAGTTAAAGGTATTTTGATCGCTTCCCTAACCGACCTAATGATCTTGGTGGCAAGATCAAGTTCACGCATTAACGCCACCCCGCCACCTGAACCCACGACCTGTCTGGCAGGACAACCCATGTTAATATCCACTCCAGCCGCTCCAAATTCCTCAACAATTCTGGCGCACTCCGCCATTATGTAAGGATCTTTACCTATGATCTGGAAAATTACAGGAACGGTGTGGTCTGTAGTATCCATTGTGGCCATGATCTTTCGCGCCTGGACAACCGCATTGCAACTAATCATTTCAGTCCATAAACAGGAAGCCCCAAACTTCAGAACGGTCCTTCTAAACGGCGGATCAGTGATCCCTGCCATTGGGGCCATAAAAACTGCCCCGTCACAAATTAAATTACCGATCTTCATTCTTGGAACCCAGACCTTGTCCCTTTCTTAGCGGAAATATCTTCTGTTTCGGTCTGGACACCGCTAACGAACCGGGAGGAACATCTTTTGTAATAGTACTACCCGCTCCTATCACACTACCCGACCCTATTGTTACAGGGGCTACGAACTGAACGTCGGACCCTACGAAACATCTATCCTCGATAATCGTGGGATGTTTCTTTCTCCCGTCATAATTGCAGGTGATGGTTCCGCAACCTATATTGACTTCTCGTCCTATCTCGCTATCACCCAAATATGTTAGGTGGGATGCCTTTGTTCCAGCTCCAATTGTCGTCTTCTTTATTTCTACAAAATTCCCGATTCGAACATTTTGACTGATCCGGGTCCCTGGTCTCAAGTGGGCCATGGGGCCTATTGACGTTCCAGAGTCTACTTCTACCCCGTCCAATTTTGAACCTAGCAGGACACGTACACCATCACCGATTTTCGAACTATTGATCATACAACCCGGTTCAATTACACAGTCCTTTCCAATCACTGAATCCCCTGAAACGACCACGTTGGGATAAACTGTGGTGTCGGCGCCTATTTCGATCCCGTAATCTCCATAAAACGAGGAAGGATCAAGAAGGGTTGCTCCATTTAACATTAAACGACTGCGGATACGATCCCACATTATAGAATTCGCGACAGCCAAATCTGCCCTGCTGTTTATCCCTAGGACAGTTGAGGTATCGCTAGTGCGAAAACCGTGAACTTTAACCCCAATGTTATTGGACTCTGCTACGACATCGGTTAGGTAATATTCTTTCTGAGAGTTGTCCGATTTTACTTTGTCGAGAAGTCCAAACAGGAGGTTCGACTCAATCAGATATATTCCGGTGTTAATTTCTCTAATGCTTTTCTGGGACTGATTAGCATCCCTGTCTTCCACTATCTTTGAAACATGGCCCCTACTATCTCTGACAATTCTGCCGTAACCGAAAGGGTTGTCCAGTTCCGTGGTCAGCACGCTGATCATGCTCGATTCTTCGTCATGATACTTTATAAAATCTGCAAGGCTCTCGACCTCAATCAGTGGGGTATCTCCGCAAATGATTAGTAAATGACCGTCGAAACGCCCAAACAAATCTGAGCACTGCTTTACAGCGTGTCCCGTCCCAAGTTGCGGTTCCTGTCTCACAAAATTCACGTCAACTGAATCGAAACATGAGACGACTTTTTCCGCCTGGTGCCCTACTACGATCCCCAGTTGACTGAAATTTAGAGCCCTCACCGCATCCAAAACATAGGCCAACATGGGTCTCCCGCATACCGGATGCAGCACCTTGCAATAACTGGATTTCATACGCGTCCCCTTGCCGGCGGCAAGGATAACTGCGCCGTACCTTTTCATGTAAGCATGTCCGATCTGATGAAAGTGGATCTGTCAAATTATATTTTAAGATCAGACGTGTCAAGAGTTATCGTTCGATGCCAGCGTATACCAGCTCGAAAGTTGGATCAACCGAATCAGAACATTAAATGATCTCCAAACCACAAATTGGAGCTCATCCAGGGTTTTGGGAACATTTGACAATTTGGGTTAGATATCTTCAAGCAGTTCAAAAGTCGTCTTTGACATTTGATTTTACTCTGTTTGTCAGTATCATGGCGGTTATCATAATGTTGGGAGTCAATAAATTGTTTTTACAACGACCTCAGGTTGCTGTTTTAGGATCAGCCCGCGAACCGCAAGGATCGGAAACATCCAGGAAAGCTTTTCAGCTGGGCAAAGAAATTGGAAGACTCAATGGAATCCTCCTCACCGGGGGGTGCACTGGACTACCACATAAAGCCGCGTTAGGGGCAAAAGAAGTTGGAGGTTTAGCTCTAGCAGTCTCTCCGGCAGCAAATAGAATCGAACACATAGAACGTTACCGGTATCCAACCGATAGCGATCTCATCGTGTTTACAGGCATGGGGAACAAGGGTCGGAACGTTGTTCTCGTACGTAGCGCCGATATAGCGATTTTTCTGGGCGGTGGCATAGGGACTCTGAACGAATTCACTATAGCCTTTGACGAATTCACACCTGAAAAAGTTATCGGCATTCTAACTGGCACCGGGCTACTTTCCGACTCATTTTGTGAAATTGTTGCAAAGTCCCGTCGTACGCCGGCTATGTCCCTATTGACTGATACCGACCCAAGATCTTTGGTTCAAAAAGCATTTCAAAAGCTGACACAAAAAAGTGGTTGAAAATCTGCATGAAAAACCCTGCACTGTATGATTCCGATTTTAAGAGAGACACGATCTTGTCCCGGTCGACTTTGGTCAAACCGGAAGATATCGTGAAATCTGATGGATTGGAAATGGGAACCCATAGAATCATTGTATCGGGGAATGACAGGATCACCATTTACAGCAGGCTTAAGGTAACAGACCTCTCGGGGTTCAATTTCTTTCTATTGAGCATGCGTAATCTTTCTGACCATCCACTGCTCATACAGGTCAGACTCAAACATGTAAACTCGGCCAAAGATCAAAATCAGGAAAGCTATTCATTCTCAGGGGGTAGAGAGGTCCTCCACCCTGGACCAACAGTGGAACTGGGCTTCCCATTTGACTGTTTTGGAAAGTACGGGAAGCCGTCTGACTGGCAAGACGTTGAACAATTGGAAATTGAACTTTGCCACGAGAAATTTTTCTCAGGCCGCAGAAATTTTAAGGTAGAGTTTGTCAAACTGGAAGTGGAGAATCGGCTATTCCCTCAGGGACCAAGGCTGACAGATCAAGGGATGGAAAGGTTGTTGACAGATACGCAGACAGCCGAGGAACACCTGTTAACCGGAAACGTACCGTGGAATACCTTTAAGTCAGGCAGTTTTCCGAGCCACTTACAAAACAGTAACGTTCCCTTTACGAGACACGACCCTGACCTATATGTTCCCTCTCCCCATTTTTACCCTGTGGAAATTCCATTAGACGTTTGGAACGGCAGGATAATGGGACAACAAACCAGTCAGAATAGTTTTTGGGATCCCAATCCTTTGAACGAGTTCGAATGGTCTCATTTCTTGCATCGACATCACTTCATCCGTTCATTGATTCAAGCATTCGTACAGACTGGTGAAATGCGCATGGTGGAAAGGATAGTCTCTATAATAAGCGATTGGATCACGGTTCATCCAGTGCCAGTTGATTCAAACGGTGGAGCAGGACCAGCTTGGGAAACTCTCTCCGTCGCCTGGAGACTTAGGGAATGGTTTTGGATTGTTGGGATAATTTGGCCACAGCCCTCGTTCCCTCGTGAGGTCAAACAACTGATGCTCAGGTCAATATGGGAACATGCCCAGAGCCTCATGGACCACCAGGGGCACCCGAACAATTGGATTATTGTGGAATCTTCAGCGTTAGCTGTGACTGGATTGCTTTTTCCTGCTTTTCAGGATTCAGCGACCTGGTTTAAAACCGGGTTAAACCGGCTAATTGCTGAGGTTAAACTTCAGTTTCTGCCTGACGGAGCGCATTTCGAAATTTCCCCCCTTTACCATGCGATTTGTATAACCGCGTTGCTTGAATTCACGCGAGTAGCTGAATTCACTGGCCAATTTCTGCCTTCATGGTTCCATGACACCATTGAAA
>JBMFSZ010000020.1:0-17376 GCA_049967315.1 Desulfomonilaceae bacterium | reverse complement strand
TGACTGATGCTTATCAAAAAAGTGTGGGAAGATAGATTGAGCTAAAGATTGTTCTTTTTCTAGATATAGGGACAAAGTCTTGTTTAGGAGAAAAACGCTTTCTTCGAAATCTCGACGCTCACGAAAAATAGTGCCAGTTTTCGGATCGCGCAATTTTTCATACTCCTCTATCGATTCGGCTAACTCGTGCCCAAGTGACCGTAAGAATGGGAATAGCGGCTCGATTTCCCATCGGACCAAGTTCATTATCGGAGTTTCATCAGCCGTGGTAACCCCTCGCGATATTTTCTCAATTTTATCTCGTATTTGGTAATTAACTTCATCGAGAATTGGGAAGGATTTTTTTCTCACAGCCATTGAAACTATTTTGGCGGCAAGTTGAAGTTGCTCACTAAAATCGCTCTGTATACAAGTGTTTCTGGTTATGGTTGATCCCTGGATATCAGCAGAGGAATATAGAGCATATACATTTTTGAAAATGACAGGTGTAAATTCTTCAACTATTTGCCCGTCAGAACGTTCAAGAGCTTCTATTGCTGCTTGCCGGAATCTCCATTCTACAGATGGGTGAATAGCCGTGCATTTTTCTTTAATAGTTCGATCAACGGTGGAATTGAGTTCCTCCATAGATCTTTTCAAAGCAACAGAGAAAATTGGGAGGATTTCCCTGACCAAACCCGAGTGTAAGATCCCAAATTCAGCAGGATGTGGGGAAGTAAGATTTAACAGGCCTATTTGTTCCCCACGATACTTTAGCGGAGCAGCCAACAACGACCTCTCGTCACCTTGGAAAAGTGGAGCCTTGGAGTTCAAATTCATGAGTTCTTGGGACGCATCAGAGACCGATAGAACCTGATCTGTTTGAAGCGCAGCTTCAAATTGAGTCCCACTAAACACACTCCTGGAGACTCGATTGGACAATGGAAACAGCCTATTTTGCGATGTCACGCCTTTGTGGTTAAAAATAAACGCCTGGTCACCCTCAAACCCGACGATTCCGACCTGCAGGTCAGGCACAGCCAGCAATGTCCTCAGTCTGGCTTCCAAGCGGGCTATCCCAGGACCACTGGTTATGGCGCAGCTATCTATCAGATCGCCCTCAAGCTCAGAAACCACAACGTTAGTTGTCACATCAAAAGGATATGCTACGACAAAACCGTGAAATTCAAAATTCTCGATTGGGATAATCCGGCTCAAGATCTCAAGATCAGAAATGTTGGTCTTGATTTCGATTTTTTCCTGCTCAGTAAGTTGAGCAACCGGCGTAACACATTGCGGTTCAACAAATTTAGTCTGAATCAAGATTTTGTAATATCTGTCAAGCCCAGTATCTGGATCCGGAATGACCCTAATTAAAGGCAGATCCAAATCGCTGTCGATTTCGTAAAACTTTTTAAGAACCATTAGATAAGACATTAAAGCATCTAATCTGTCATAAGTCTCCTGATCAGGAAATGGCCTCCCTTTAAGTGAACCATCATTATTGAGAAACCTGGTTTTTAATAGCGGTGAAACAAAAAATGGTCGCAGAGGCGCTGGTATGAACGCGCCCGATACTTGGGTTTCCCAAAAGGCTCTAGGGAATAAAGCGGACATTAGAGTCTTTATAACGGACTGGTGCCGTTCAAGCGCCGAAAAGTCCGTTATCGGTTCCATTAGTTCCAGAGCTTCTTCGAGTTTTGCGTTGAGTTCGTCTCCAGAAAGTCCCCACGAAGCGTCCGAGGAGTTCATCGTCTTGTGCCAGAAATCAATTAAAGGTCTGAGGCTCAAGACCGTTTTAATTGGGAATTGGTGTCTTTCCTTCATAGGCGCCCTCCTCTGGACCTTGTCTCTTGATTTAACATTTTTCACGACGATAGGCATTTATGCACAAGCTCTATTGGCGGTCAAGAGATCGTTTTCCTATGTCAAATTTGTTTAAGGTAATCTAAGCGGGAACTTTTAGAATAATAGACCAATTAAACCTAGAAAATGGTTATTTGAGCTATACTGAAATCCATGTTTCTTTCAAGGAGCTAGAATTGCGCTCTCACCTTGACGAAAAAAAGTTAATTTATCACGGTATTTCTGAATCTCAAGTCCGAGTGTTTTTCTGGGTTTCGTCCCTAATCTTTGCATGTTCTAATGCTTATACAACCCGTTTTTTCATGAATGACGATTCCACTGCGTATATCGAAATCGGGGAGGCAATTAAAAGTTTCCACTGGCATGACGTAGCCAATTTCACCTTTAGCCCAATGTATGGCTTGTTGATCGCTAGTTTTGAAAGTGTTCTCAAACTCACCGCGTTCAACGAGATACCTTGGATTAAGGTTCTTAATTGTTTCATCTTTGTGATGACCCTTGTGTCCCTTGAAATATTGATGCGTTTCTTAAAACGTGAATACATGGCAAACTTGAAAGCTGGACAAAATCTTTTCCCATGGCCTCTTGTCCAAGCTTTTTTTTATTCGATCTTTCTGGTGACAACGCTAGTTTCAATCCGAATACGTTTGATCAATCCGGATATGCTGGTCTATTGTCTAATACTTTTATGTTTTTCTACCATAATGTGGATCAGGGAGAACAGTGAACCATTGTTCAAATATCCTATTCTGGGGGGTTTAATAGGAATTGGTTACCTATCAAAAGCTTACCTTTTCCTTTTCTCTCCTGTTTTGCTGGCCATGGCCGCATTTTCCATAGGCACATTTAAAAAATGTGCGCCTAGAATTGTCTTGACGCTTCTATGCATGCTTTTGATTATGAGCCCACTCCTTTTGGCGCTGTCCATTAAAAAGGGCAGCTTCACCTACGGAGAGGGGGGCCGCCATGTTTATTCAATTCTTGTAGGTGGTCATGGTAAACCCATCAATCCGGGAAAGATCCTGGACTCACATGTCGGGATATATCAGTATGAATACGGGAATTTTTGTACAAGGCCTAGTTCCTTTGATGTCTGTTATTGGACAATCGGAGTTAAGCCAAAATACGACCATATCGCCCACGCCAAAATGTTTTTTCGTAATCTTGCGTTGACAGTTTCTCAATCGCGTTGGATCCTACTAATAATCGGCTGGGCCATATTCCAGATGTACAATGGTTCCTTGAGAATCGGGCCTCTTAAGCCGATTAGTGTACAAATTCTGTTTTTTATCCCCGCTTTTCTCGGCATAGCGCTGTTTGCGCTTATATCAACCGAGCCTAGGTACGTAGCTCCATTTTTCTTTCTCGGATCAGTCGGCTTGATCTTTGGGATAAGTCGTGGAGAAAATAAAATGGTCTTCAAAAAATGGGGAACCAGTGATTTAGGGCTGCTGCTTCTTATAATTTGTTTATTCGGTACCGTCATAAACTCCTCAATAGATCAGGCAATTAGAGGGCTAGTGCCAAAAAATGGGAAACCCTCCTATCATGAAAATTATGAGAATCAGGTATCAATTGGTAATTTTTTACCCAAGTTAGGACTAAAACATGGAGATCAGATTGCGATGATTGGAAATTCATCGATCCAGTGGGCCAGAATGGCTGGAGTGAGAATAACTGGAGAAATAGAGGATCCTGAGAAATTTTTTTTGATCGATTCCGATGAAAGATTTAATTGTTTGACTCTTTTGAAAAATGTGGGCATTAGGGCAGTTATCGCTCATGGAAAAAAATGGACGCGTTTTAGAGATGAAGGCTGGATATTAGTTCCGGGAACAGACAGTTATTTTGTCAAGGTACTGTAATATGTGCAGAATATGTCCTAGCTGTTTGGGTAATCAACGACCGATACAATATTTCCGGCCAGACCCCCGGTCATTGAGGTATGTTGCCAAGATGTTTCTATGAAGAGGCTGGTCAAAGGTTATTGTGATTAGCGACTTGAGGTTTGGTTAGCGATGACATCAGAACGATTTTTACCGGATTCGTTAATGCGGTAGACCACTATGTCAATACACTCTATGGCCTCTACAGAATTCAACCATTACCCAGAGAATGGAAATTCACATGAAAAATTGTGGAATTTCCGTATTCGGCTGGGATTTTGGCTATTCGGATTAGGCTGCGCGATTATTCTTTCTTACACAACCAGACATTTTATTAACGGTGACGCTATAGCGTATATGGACATGGCGGAAGCTTTCCGTAAGGGTTTCTGGCAAGAGTCTGTGCTGTTGGGATATTCACCGGGTTACTCCTTTCTTTTGGCAATGCTCGAGACCGTTCTTCTCTCTAATCCTGATAGGGAACTGTTTTTAGCAAAATTTTTAAACTTAATAATTTTTACCGGCGCAATGGCCGCATGCGAACTTTTTGTCTCTAAGCTGGTTGACGAAAGCCGCTTTGACCACCCTAAAAAGCCCCTACCATCCCATTTACTGAGGGCCATGTGTTTTTCGTTTTTTTTGGTCGCGTCACTCATTTGGATACGGGTCCAGATTATAGCGCCGGACATGTTGGTCCTAATTTTTGTTCTGTTGTCGGTTGTCACCGTCTTGAATATTAAGCGTGATCACCGAGGCTATTCAAATTTCCTTGTCCTGGGCCTCACGAGTGGATTGGGTTATATTTCCAAAACGTTCTTTTTCCCTTTTTCGCTGTTTTTGATTGTTTTGTCCGGCCTCTACTGTAATTCACTGAAGAGAGCTTTCCCACGGTTGTTGACCACTGTTGCGGTCATGCTAATCGTCAGCGCGCCCATCATAATTTCGCAATCCCTCGAAGTAGGGCGGCTTTCTATCGGGGAAGTTGGCAGTTACAATTACAGCTTCTATGTGGCTGGCCAGGGAACAAGCATTCATAATCCAAAAGTCATTTTTCACAACCCTGAAGTGCTCTATTATGAGCACGGAAAGCTTTCTACTTACCCACATGGTGATCCCGCTTATTGGGCTCTGGGAATTACGCCTAAGTTTGATCTAGAAGCTCAGTTTAGAGCTATTAAGGTCAGCCTCAGCCAATTAATAACCTCAATCTCATGGCCGGTTACAGTGGCTCTAATCTGGTTTGTGACTCAGTTTAGAATCGCGAGCCTTGCGCCATTCCAACTGATGCCACCGTCCACCTTCATGATGATGCTTTTAGTTTGTCTTGTTGGCACTACGACCTACTGCATAGTCTCTATGGAGCTGAGATATGTAGCGGCATTTCTATTCCTGGGGTTCGTGGCCTTGGTTGAGGCCCCTAGGTACAACAAGTCTGACTTGGATAGGAGATGGTCTATCACTTTGCAGGCAACCACTATTGTGGCCATATTTCTGGGTATGGTAACAATTTTTGTAGTCGATCAAAGTGTGAGATCACTCTACAACTCCGGTAACAAGGTATCCCATCATGAAACATTTCTGGAAATGCGGGCAATCAAGGACACACTGAAAGCCAATGGTGTCAGGAACGGGGACAAGGTGGCGGTTTTTTCCCCTATCAATTACAAACTTTATTGGGCAAAAATGGCCGGGGTCAGAGTAATGGCCGAGATTACAGGAGTGGACTCATTTTTACATGGTTCCCCAGAACAAAGGTCTAAAATGCTCAATGTCCTTAAAATAAAAGGATTTAAGGCTGTAGTGGTGAAGCAGCCTCAGTTTTTTGGGCTTTCCAGAGAAGGCTGGATCAAAATTCCCAAGGCCCGAGGCTTTTACGTTAACTTTGTGGACAAGCCCAAATAAACGGAACTAAGAGTCTTTCCCAATGTCATCTCTTAAGGTTATCCTGGAACACTTGATACCGGTTTACATATGGCGAGGAAAAAAGTTTGACCTGGAATAAGTCTCTCGCCAAGAGAATACTTTTCTGGCTGTTGGCTCTTGCCCCTCTGTTGATTGTAATAGAGGCCTCCTCCTATGTGCTTATCAAAAAGACCATACCTAGTAGAATTATTGGCAGACTCGGAAAGACAGATCTGAAGTCATACCTGGTTGAAAGGAAAGAGCTTCCGAGGGTCCGACCAAAGGTATTGTCGTCTTCAGTTGGGATCAAAGGGGAGACAGCCATGAATAATGGCTTTAGAATGTTTCATCCTGTTCTCGGATGGGACTATCCACCAAATATAGTGTATCAGAATGTTGATGGCATAACTTATCATCATGGCCCTCATGGCGAGCGTATCACATGCTCTTCATACAAGGATACCTCGATAGCTACTTATGGCGACTCTTTCACCTATTGTGAAAACGTTGAAGACGGGTGTACCTGGCAAACTTTCCTTGCCCATAAATTGAATCAAAATGTTCTGAATTTTGGAGTCGGAGGCTATGGTACTGACCAAGCCGTGCTCAAATATCAACTTCAGACTAAAATTAAAACTAAAATTGTAATGCTCTGCATTCTGCCGGAAAATATAAATCGCGTGGTGAATATTTACAGACCTTTTTATACTTTCAATGACCCTTTAAGACTCACAAAGCCAATATTTATTAACAAGGGCAACCACTTAAAGCTTATTCCAAATCCACTAAAAACTGTTACTGACATCAAGAAACTGGACGAGGAGACGTTTCTTGAAAATCTGGCTAAATATGACTACTGGTATCAACTAGATCGCGATTTGCCCGTACTTTCGTTTCCGTGGACGGCTTCTCTCTGGCATTGGCGGCGCCCGATCTTTCAGCAAATTTATATATCCTTGCCATGGTCGTTGCGTGCCAAAAGTTCTTTACATTACCCCTGGAATCTGTTTGACGAGGATTATCCCTTTTCGGTCATGCAACACGTCGTGGATCTATTTGTAACAGACGCCGGTGAGCGGGGCGCTACCCCCCTGATTGTTATTATGCCCCATAAGGACTTTATACAGGAATACATGGACTACGGCTTTAGTCGAACAACCCGACTTACCGACTATTTGTTGAAAGCCAAATATCCGTTTATCGACGTGGTCCAAATTATGGCAGGCATGAACTTGTCAAGGTCAAAACTTGGACAACTGTACCATGATCATGCGACAACGGAGGGAAATCAGCTTTTAGCTGAAATTTTGTATAGTTATCTCAAGAACAATTTCATGCAAACTTTAAACTATTAATGCCCGTCGAATCACTTTTCGCCGAATTTCCATCGAGAAAATGCTCTGGAACCCGCAGTATTGCTTTCAATCATTTTTAAAAACTTTTTGAGCTTCAAGGGCGTTAACTATTTTGCCAGCAATCACTTTACATAGATAAGGGCTATAGTGAATAGCGTCAGCATAAAGTGATTTGTGAAGACCTTCCTGAATGTCGGCCAACCATATGAAATCGTCCCCGAGCTGGCGATTGGCAACATGTGAGGCCATCCTCTCGTACCCTTTTTTGAGATATGGCATATATCCATTGTAGTCAAATGTAGCGAACAAATTGTACTTTGGGTCACAGTTGTAAACTGGTGTTGGCTGCCAGACGAAAAGCGGATGGATAGTAAAGGCATTTGAAACAGCTTCGATTAGCTTTCGATTAATTTCGTAGCGCTTGATCGCATTATCAATTTTCTCATTAGCATTGTGTGGCTGGGTTTTTACCCGATTTGTGCGACCAAAAATAAGCCTGAATATCGGCATTTGCTTTAGACAATTCGTGAACGGTGGCTTTTCACCCTCAGCCATAAATTTGGTCAGTTCCTTTGTATGCGCCGGATCATCATCCCCATATCCCAAGTCATTCAATCCATCTATGAACACTGCCACATTAGGAACAATTCCTGAACCAATCAGCTTTTCGAAAAGAATTCTTTCCTGAACAGAAATATAGCCCCCACGACCAAAATTGTAGACCTCAATCCCACCGTTGTACTTGGTTGCCAATATTTCTTGCATATAGGAAGGGATCGTCTGCTGATCGGTAACCCCATAGCCAAAAGTTGTGGAACCTCCAAACACGAATACATTTATTTTTTTTGGGTTTGGCGGCCAAGGCCCCTGATCTTTAATAGGTCTGAAGCCATGGGCGTCAACGTTTACGAACTTTCCAACAAAAGGTTTTTCCTTAAATTGCGTGTAGGTATCAAAAATTTGTGAAACATGCCTGATTTCAATTAGCAGTCTGTTTATGTCGTTCTTGTCAAGGTCGGGGAAAAGTACTTTTATTGGGTCTTCGTACTTTTTGAAGCTATAGCGCCCCTTAGCGGAATCAGCTTTTTTCCTGAGTTCACTTTGAAAATTTATAACGGCAGAGGCTATCAAATTTAAGACTAAAAATATGATTATGGAATTAAGTACAATTATGGCCAGCGCTCCATAACCAGACTTAATCTTACTGCTCAAACCTCTAAATTTCATGTTAACGTCACCTTTTGATGGTCTGAAATTCCGATTATATTGAATTCATCGCCCGTTGGTCAAAGACGTTGGGCTAAAAGTTGCGCCACACGCTCTCCAAGTCTGACCGATGCGCTTAGCGTACGATCCTCAGGATAGTATTGGGCTGAATCAGTGATATAGAGCCCCTTAATCGGAGTTAGCATATCCGGTATCATTTCTGAGAAATTGATTCTACAAACCGCCTGAGCATTGACATCTCTAAAAACTCTGAAATTCAGTATTTTGTCTTCGCTGAAATCTGGCCTTATGACCTTGAGAGCGCTAATGTACTCATTGTAGAAATCTCCTTCCTCCCAAGACCATTTTGGATCATCCTTGCTCATATAATATGGAATGTAGAGAAGATGCCTACCCTTAAGATCGAATCGAGGATTCAAATTAGTGGTTTCTACAATCCCATTAAAAGAGATCCTAGGATCATTGATATTTAGCCAGAAATTGTCAGAAAAAGGTGTGGATAATTCGAGCAAGGCACACACTATGTTAAGATATTTTATCGAGGCTAATTTGTTGCGATAAGGACCGGAAAAATCCATGAGCTTCAGAAAACTTGGGATAGCGGCTGTTGAAATCACATTGCTAACCCTTACAACTTCCCCATTTTCTAACGTTACACCCGACACTGTGTCGCAATCCGTCAAGATATTTGAAACCCTGGAGTTTGTCCGCAGACAAAAATTCTCATAGCTAGATAATTCCCGGCGGAGGCCCTCAATCAAAGTGTAGCAACCCTGCTCTAAAAAACCGTACGTATTACATGTGTCAAAGAATTTGTGGCGAGACCTCGAAACCCTGTGTATTCTGTGCCAAACCCAAGCCGCAGAAATTTCTTCATGAAAGGAGCCAAACTTTATTCTTAGCAAGGGATCCCAAACCGCCATATAGGCCAAAAGCCCGGCTCCATTTATCAACCAGGGTTTGGCTGATTTTTTGTCAAGCCCGTTCCAGCTTTTTCGAAACTGTGAAGCGACTATGTGAATCCCAAATCGCAGTCTGTTAGAAAGAGGAATCGGAGTAAAAGCCAGTAAATCCCAAGGGGTGTTAAAAGGATATATTTTGCTTCCAATGAAAATCCCGGTTTTAGCAGTTCGCCAGCTGATTTTTGCCGTCAGATCTATGTCCCCGAGGAATCTTATTAGATCCAGGTCCTCCCTGCATATAAAGTGATAGTATTTGTCTACGGGCTGCTTTCCTTCTGACACTGCATGGCCAGCCAATCCCCCTACACTGGCTGCAGCCTCACAAACCGTTACGGCGACACCGCGACGAGCCAAACGGAGAGCCGCAACCAAGCCGGTCACACCTGCGCCGATAATTAAAACACCCTTAGGCTTAGACATTCATCAACACCTGACAAGGACACGATGAAAAGTCTGTCAATAATGAAAGAGCCTTTAAGGCGTAACTAGTGTGAGACAAGGTAATCTTTCGCTCGCAGAATGATACTTTTTAAATGAAACCAGCTTCTTATCTCTCTGACCATTTTAAACAGGATCTTGGGACGAAGGTGAAACTCTAGGAAAGCTCTCCTCTGAAAAGCTTTTAGCTGTTCCTTGGTCACGCCTTGAGGGGAATACGGTGTGTTTGAATATGACAATTCTTCCCAGTTGGGAGATTTAATTTCCCCTGAATCCAAAAGTCTTTTGGTAGCTAATGTGCCTGGTAATGGTAGAAAATTACTGAAATGGGCTCTTTTTAGAGGTAGACTTTTTGCAAATTCCAAGGTTCGTTTCATATCTTCTTTGGTTTCCCCGGGGAAACCGAGAAGAAAAAAACCACTTGGCGCTATTCCTGCCTGAGCTACCAGATTTACTTTTTGTCTTATCATCTCGAGCGTCAGTTTCTTGTTCATCCTATCAAGGATTCGTTGAGATCCTGACTCAATCCCTACCGTGAAAGCGTAAGCCCCTGTTTTTTTCATCCAGGCCAGCGATTCTTCATCAAGAGTGTTGAGTCGCAAACCATTAGGAAAAGTATAACTAATATCCCAATTCCTTTGGGCCAGCATTTCGCAAAATTCTATAACTCTTTTTTTCGAAGCGTTAAACATGTCGTCGATAAAATGGAATTCTCTAACACCATAATCCTCATATAGCAATTCCATCTCAGCGAAAACACTTTGCAAGCTCCGAAAACGTAGCCTATTGCCCATGTTTACTGGGGAACCACAAAATGCGCAGTTATATGGGCAGCCTCTTGACGTGGCAATAGGGGCTATTGGAAATTTTTCGTAAAATGCTCCTTGGGGAGCGTCGGGATACGTATTCGGAGCCATCAAGTCCCATGCAGGGAAACCTAGTTTATCGAGATTTTCCACAAAAACGCGGCTAACCGCCTTGATTTCGTTCCCATTTCGATAAATTAGCCCCGGAATTTTTTCATTGGGAATATTCTCTGAATTTATTACACGTCGAGCAAATAACGGGAATCCAACTTCTGCTTCCCCCTGAAATCCATAGTCAGCGTCAGGAAAATCACTGAGGCTTTCCTCGGCCCTGGCAGAGACATGAGGACCCCCTACAACGATCAGAGAAGCAGGGAGGACTTCTTTTGCCATGCGTGAAAGTTGTTTTACCGATGAAAAGTCTGACGAAAAAACCTGGAACCCGATGACCCTGGGACTAAGTTCCTTGATTCGATTGATAAATCTCGGACCGTCCAGTTTCTCTTTGATGGAGTCCACTATGGCCACGTCGTTGAAGCCTTCGCGGCGTAAGGCTGTAGCAAGGTATCCTAGTCCCACTGGAGGCACTACGTAATGTGACTTGCCGACGGGAACCACAAAAACGAAATCCGGTTGCAAAATCGCCCTCAAGAATTGTTTCTCAGGTTGCTTTGATGTGGAATCATTCCTTTTTGAATCAAGGCCTTTGATATCTGTCTGGCAATCATAGAATTCATTTCGGAGCTGTAATGGACAGCGTCAACGTACAACGGCTGCTTGAGATCCTTCTGCATGTCGGCTAACCACAAAAAGTTGTTACCAAGCTGGCCAGTTGCATATTGCTGCGCCATGGTTTCATATCCGGCTCGCAAATATGGCATAAAACCATTATAATCAAAGCTTTTAAAAATATTATACTGCTGGTCATATTTGTAAACTGGCACTGGTTGCCACACGAACAGACACCTTATTCGAAATTTTTCCGCTATCGCCCGTACGATCTGTTTGTTAGTTTTATAACGTGAGATTACCGATGGAATTACCAGTTCAGGATGCTGAATCTCTTTGGAAGTCTCTGATTTCCTAGCGCTGAGAAAAAATTTTGTAGCCGGTAACTCGAGCAAAATTTTTCTCCAGGCCGGCTTGTCTCCTTCTTCCATAAATTTGGTCAATTCTTGGGTAAAACCGGGCAGTCCATTGTAATGAGCAAAGTCATTCAATCCATCTATAAAAATCACCAGGTCTGGGATGTTTCCGCCAAAGATCAGCCTTTGAAGCAGCACTCCTTCCTGAACCGAAGTGTAACTGCACCTTCCAAAATTGTACACTACTAACCGTTCATTTTCAGATGTTCTCAAAAATTTTCCCAGCCAACCAGCAATGGTCTGGTCATCAGCTACACCGTAGCCGAAAGCAGTAGACCCACCCAAGATGAAAATGTTGAAGACGTTCTTTTCTACGGGCCAAGTCTCCTTTCCATTAATCGAGCGAAATCCTCTCGGATCAACATTAACGAACTTGCCGCGGAAAGGTCGTTCCTTAAACTGAACAAAAGGAGCGTAACCTTCCTCAACTGAGCGGCTTTCTCTAATAAGTTCCGACCGTTGAGACTGGCTTAGACCGGGGTAAACTGCTTGAAGCGCTGGATCATCGGCTTTCAGACTGTACGACGACTTTGTTGGGATTCTCCTTTTCCTCAGGTACTCTTTAAGGTCGTTAAAGCCCGAGAAAACCATGTTTATGACAAAAAACAGTAAAAAGACGTTAAAACAAATTATTGCGGTCGTTATGTATATTTTGGAAGCTAAATTTTTCGTCATGCCATACAAAACCGGTCTCAAATTCGGGAAAAATTTTCTAAAATTTTGAGCCCATTTTTTTGGCTTTTTTCAGGGTGGAATTGGACAGCAAAGATGTTGTCACGGGCTATGGCGCTTGTAAATGTGATGCCATAATCAGTTAGCGAAGCCACGTCAGAAGCATTATCGGGGGCGACATAAAACGAGTGGACAAAGTAGAAAAACGATCCACTGTCTATTCCACGGAAAATGGGAATATCTCGTTCAAAGATGATCTGGTTCCAGCCCATGTGAGGAATTTTGAGTCCCATTGTACGGTCGAAAGCCTTAACTTTCCCTGGGATAACCCTAAGACCGGAGTTAAGTCCAAACTCTTCTGATTCGTCGAACAACAGCTGCAACCCCAGACAAATTCCCAGAAACGGATTGCCAGATTGAAGAAAGTCCAGAACAGGTTCCACTAAACCAAATTTTGCAAGGTTTTTCATGCACTCTGGAAAAGCCCCAACACCAGGAAGAACCAGTTTTTCGGCCGACACTATGTCGTCAACATTACGTGACACCAATGCACTGGATCCAACTCTCTCAAAGCCTTTCTGGACACTCCTCAGATTCCCCATTCCATAATCGATGATTACGATCATTATCGCCTCATATTTGAAAGTTCAGTCCAGCGATCCCTTTGTTGATGGAACCCCGCGAACCCGCTCGTCTTTTTCCAAAGCCTTACGAAGCGCTCGACCAAATCCTTTAAAAAAGGCCTCGGCAACATGGTGGGGATCAGACCCCGTTATAAGAATAGCGTGAGCTGTTATCCCTCCTCGTCCGCTAAGAGCCTGAAAAAAGACCCTTACCAAATCCAGGGGAAAATCTCCGGCGCTCCTGTTTTCAAGTGAGTTGACCAAGTTCAGATTTGGCCTTCCCGAAACATCAACCGAAACATTTACCAGGGCTTCATCCATAGGCAATGATGAAAATCCATATCGGTTTATACCGTTTTTATCTCCACTTGCCTCCCTCAAAGCTGCTCCGAGGCATATACCCACATCTTCCACCGTGTGGTGGAAGTCAACGTGTAGGTCCCCCTCCGCCGTAAGTTCGAGATCAAACAACCCATGTCGCGCAAAAAGGTTCAGCATATGATCAAAGAAACCGATTCCTGTAGAGATTGATCCCTTACCAGAACCGTCGATATTCAATTTAAGATGGATATCGGTTTCACCTGTTTTTCTTGAAATTTCCGATGTTCGCATTTTCTGGACCCTTTAGAGCATCTCATCTTTGACTCTCTTAATGTCAGCGCCCAAGGCAGAGAGTTTTTCCTCTATTCTTTCATAGCCACGATCAAGGTGATACACCCTGTGCACTTCTGTGCAGCCATGGGCTGCAAGACCAGCCAAAATAAGTGACGCGCTGGCTCTCAGGTCGGTGGCTTGAACATGAGCTCCAGACAATTTGGGCACTCCTTTTACACTCGCGAATCGACCCGAGACCCTAATATTAGCCCCCATCCTCACTAATTCCTGAACATGCATGAAACGATTTTCAAACACCTGTTCAGAAATTGAGCAAACGGAATCACCTAGAGCCATCAAAGCCATATATTGAGCTTGAAAGTCCGTCGCAAAGCCGGGATATGGGTTAGTTTCAACATCTCTGCTCAGGATCCCGCCATTTGAACAAATTCCAACATAATCAGGTGCGATTTCGACCTTCAGACCAGCTTGATCCAGCACTTCAAGCAACGCACGGATGTGTTCGGCCCGGCATCCACTCACACAAACTTCGCCACCTGTAATCGCCCCGGCAATCAAATAGGTGCCCGCTTCTATCCGATCAGGCATAATCTCGTGAACGATGCCGTCGAGTTTGTCCACTCCTTCAATCACAATCACATCGGTCCCGGCGCCTTGAATTTTGGCGCCCATTCTGACCAGGACATGAGCCAATTCCGAAACCTCAGGCTCTACAGCGCAATTTCTCAATATTGTTGTACCATGTGCTAGGGTTGCGGCCATTAATAAATTTTCGGTCCCTGTGACAGTTTTTAAATCAAACGAAAAATCGGCTCCTTTTAAACGGTTTGACCTGGCTTTAATGTATCCATTTTCCAGTTCAATGTTCGCTCCCATGGCTTCAAGGCCCTTTAGATGCTGATCTATCGGGCGGGCTCCTATTGCGCAGCCACCAGGCAGACTCACGTCAGCCCTTCCCTCTCTAGCCATGAGTGGGCCTAATACCAGAACCGACGCTCTCATCGTCTTCACCAATTCATAAGGAGCAGTATGATCTGTTATCTCACGGGCCTTTATTCTGAGCGCGCCGGATGTGAAATCATCAAGTTGTACACCTAGTTGAAGAAGCAGTTGCTTCGTAGTCTTAATGTCTTTGAGAGCCGGCACACGATGGAAAGTCATCTCATCGGTTGTCAGTATCGCGGCCGCCATTAAGGGTAACGCCGCATTTTTGGCCCCACTGACCTCGACTTTTCCCCTAAGGGGGGTACCACCTTTAATGACCATTTTTTCCATCAAATTTATCCTTAGCCCCAAACAAACTGTCTGATATTGGGTGAAATTGTCTGTCGAAACAAACACGCATACGTCGTTTTTCCCATACACGACGCTGTATAACATTTTCAAACATGAGCCGCAATACGAGTTGAATTCGTTTGAGATAGGCTAGAAGGAAATGAGTTCGATGAGATCTTCTCTGGAAAAATGTTTGAGGATAGACTTGTCGTCCTGTTTAACCACGGTTTCCATCAGGCGCTTTTTCTTGGAAATTATCCTGTCTATTTTTTCTTCAAGAGTATTCTTGGTGAGAAGCTTAAATACTTGGACCCCTCTCACCTGGCCAATTCTATGAACACGGTCGGTGGCCTGTTCTTCTCGAGCGGCATTCCACCAGCGATCGTAATGAATTACCACCGACGCCCCAGTTAGGTCAATTCCCAAACCGGAAGCGCGCAATGATCCCGAAAAAACCATGCAATGGGGGTTTGTGTTGAATTTGCGAACCTCTTCAGCCCGCTTTCGCGTATTTCCCTTTATTGTTGCAAACAGGACGCCGATATCCTTCAGATAGGTTTCGATAACTGCAAGCATCTTGACGTATTGACTGAAGACCACAACTTTTTGTCCAGACCGCAGGCTTTCATCCAGAAGTTCTATAAACAGATCCCATTTACCCGAAGAATATTTCGTATAATCGGTCACATTTTTTTCAAGTAGAATCGGGTGGTCACAGATTTGTTTAAGGTAATTTAAGACCGCGAAAATGTGCATGTATGGTACTTTTTGTTCTGGATCTTTTAACTGTTGAACTAGATCCAAACCCTGATTCTCGACTATATCGCGATAAAATCTGATTTGAGATTCACTTAAATTGCAATGTCGTATGTCTTCAATCTTAGGCGGCAGTTCCGTTAATACCTGTTCCTTCTTTCTTCTCAAAGTGAACGGTCTGATCAGCTTTGAAAGTCTCTCTTTTGCATCGCCGTTCGAATACTCCTCTATGGGAATTCGAAAATGGTTCTCAAATGATGAATCGGTTAAAAGATAACCGGGAAGAGTAATATCAAACAGTGATTTCAGCTCCGTAACACTGTTTTCAATCGGAGTTCCAGTCAACCCAATGATGCAATTCGCGTTTAGCGATCTTATGGCCGCGTATGTTTTGGTAGATTTGTTTTTTATTGACTGGGCCTCATCAAGGACCATCAGTTCAAACTGATACTCCGAAAGCATCTCTCGATCTCTCAGTGCTATGCCATAGGATGTAATGATAGTCCTATGATCTTTGAAAGCGCTTTCAAAAAGACGGTCAGTCCCGTGATAAATGTACGGATCCAGCAAAGGAGCGTATTCCATCACCTTGTCGTGCCAGTGACTCAAAACTGTTGTGGGACAAACTACGAGGAACCTTAAATTTTCCAGATCTCCTTCAAATTTATTAACTATGCCTGTCATCAACCCCATGATCTGGTGGGTTTTGCCAAGACCCATGTCATCGCAGAGCAGACCTGAAAATTTGTTTTGGTAGAGAAACCATAGCCACGCATAACCATTTCTTTGATAGGACCTGAGTTTTCCTTTCATGGCCGAAATGGAAGGAACTCTTGTCGGCGGTTTCAGCGCTTCGAGGTTTGTCACCAGTTCTCGAATCCGCGAAGAAGCGTATTTCTTCTCCACTCTTTCGTTCAAAGCAAGAAATTTCAGGTATTCAGACCTCGAGAGATTCAGGCGCTCCACATTGCCTTCAAGTTTCTCCAATCCGTCCAACCATGCGAACTCAGGTCTCTGAACATCTATCCACTTGCTTCCTCGGACCACGTAACGACGATTTTGGGATTTTGCTTCCAGAATCTCAGACAGCGAAACTTTGAAATCTTGGTATTCATATTCAATTTTTACGGCGACTTCATTTTCAGAGATGGATTCATGTTTGACGGCGAGAGTATCATACTGGGTCAGGGTCTCCCTGTTCAGTAAGCATTCGTCCACAATTATTGCGGGCTCAGACCTCAAGACCTCAGCGCATGAATTCAAAAACTCTCCTATGTTTTCCGGTTCGATGATAATTTTTTTCTGTGGAGAAAAATATTCTTGAGGCAAACCTGGTGGAGCCGTGGAAATTCTGAAAAAACCAAGATCGGTAAAAAGATAATATGACCCGAATAGTTGCCTGTCCAATTCGGTCCTATCAAGAAATTGCTCCTCCGGCCCAGCGTCTTCATCGGGATTCTCTACGACAGGAATCACCACAAGTTCGGAAGAGTCCTTTAATTCGATTTTGTATCCCGTTTGGAGAGGTCTAGGGTTTATGAGCAGATCATTGCCAATCACTCCCTTTTTTTCAGCCCTGCTAATAACTGCCCCGATCATCGATCGAGGAGGAATAAATCTGAGAATTGGGGTTTCGTTTTCGTCAAGAGCTTCTATGACGAGTTCCTCTTTAAATTCGAGAAACCTGAAATTAAAAATACCTCCCTCACGACCTGAAACAAGAAAACCGACTTTGGCAATCGTATGCCACATGCTGTCTTCTACATGCTGACGGAGCGATTTAAGTCCCTTTCGATTTATTTCCAACTCCTCATCCGAATATCTCCATGGCCGTCTCCTGAGTGAAGGTACGTTGGGGTCTTTCAATTT
>JBMFSZ010000019.1:0-17594 GCA_049967315.1 Desulfomonilaceae bacterium | reverse complement strand
TTTCAAACCTCCGTTCATTTGGGTGGAGTAATTATAGCGCCTGACGATATCAGGTCATGGGCTCCCGTTTCAGGATCACCAAAAGGTTTACCTGTGAGCCAACTGGATAAGGATGATGTTGAAGCTTTAGGCCTACTCAAACTCGACATACTGGGGCTCCGAATGCACACAGCCATCAGGAAGGCGCTTCAGATACTCGATGAAAGGGGAATCGAGCTTGATCTTGATCGCATTGATCTTGATGACAAGAGGACTTATTCATTGCTTTGCAGCACTCACAGTGTCGGAGTTTTCCAGCTTGAATCTCCTGGACAGCGCGGTCTTTTGGGGTGTCTCCAACCAGTAGAGTTCAAGGATCTTGTAGCGGAAGTTTCGTTGTTCAGGCCTGGTCCCGTTGAAGGTGACATGGTTAATGTCTACATCAGAAGACGCAACGGTGAGGAATCCGTACCCTTCTTGCACGAGACTATTTCAGAGGTCTTGAAAGAAACCTATGGGGTAATTCTTTTTCAGGAACAGGTTTTAAGAATCGCTCACTTCTTTGCTGGCCTTTCTTACGCTGAAGCTGACGCTTTCCGCAGAGCCATGACCAAGGATCGTAAGTCCAGGAAGATGGAACGCCTCAAGCAGAAATTCATCGAAGGCGCATTAGATAACGGCCATAACAAATCTCTAGCTGAAGAAGTTTTCACACAAGTTTCCGCGTTTGCGTCTTTCGGTTTTTGTAAGGCTCATGCAGCGTCGTTTGCGCACATTACCTATCAGAGCGCTTATCTGAAAGCTCATTATCCGCAGGCTTTTTACCTCGGGTTGCTAAACGGCGGGCAGGTCGGCTCATATCCACATTCAGTTGTGGTAAACGAGGCAAGGAGAAGAGGAATAAAAATTTACCCACCGCATGTTAATTACAGCGGCGCTGAATATATGGCCGAAGGAATCGGTATAAGGGTTCCATTGGATGTCATAAACGGGATCGGCCCTGCGATGGCCAGGCGAATTCGGGCTAATCGACAACGATTTGGACCATTCCGTAGTCTGGAAGAATTTACCGATCGTGTCCCTACACCTGAACGGATTATCAATATCCTATCAGTAGTTGGCGCTTTCAAAGGTATCGAAGCTTCTGAATGGCGGTTGAATCAGGAAGTTTCCAGCGCCTGATCAGATAAATTCACAGTTACTGCAGTCGACAAAATAACTGCGGATCACTGTTTCAACCAGCATCCGGGCAAAAACATGAGGCTGAGTATTAAACCATGATAAAACATATCATAGTAGAATACGCATAAACATTGCGAGGAAAAGGTCTATGCGCCTTATGGGGTTTGGTCTTTTCCGCTGAAAATTTTTAATTGGGCTTTCTCAAACTCCGCCACTGATTCAAGCCTTGAGACGCGCAGCTAATCGTCGAGCTTTCTTGTTAATTTTTCGTCCGATCATGTTTGCCAAAACAATTGGTATGCTGGAAATAAGAGCCGGAATGTTTCGAAGTGTGAACAATTTGACTGAAAACAATTTCCTCATAAGAGAGATCACTTTCGCAGGAGTGTAAAATTTTCTCGTGATTGCCCGGCTTACCCGTTTGAGACCTGGACGTCCGAATCCCTCCAGATATACGATTTTATCATCTCCAACGTAATACCCGGGACTGGCTTCGACTAATTCCCTAAGGGGTGAGTATTTGTCGACACGCAGCTTTTGATAAGTTATTGAATCGAGCCCCAGTTCTTTGGCAAAGTCGGGTATAAGCAGCATTTCGCTTTCCGACTCCGTGACATTTCCGTATATGAAATAACCATGGTAATAGAAAGGGTGCTTTCGGAATTCCTGGAAAGCCTTCCGTAGCCTACATGTGTCAAAACCCTTATTGAGCTGTGCGAGTATCCGATCGCTCGGAGATTCTATCCCCATTAGAAATACCTTGATTCCAGCGCTAGCCGCCGCTTCCAGCACATCCGGCCGTTCAAATATTTCTATACGGGCCTGCACAAGAAACCTCTTTTTGTTACCTTTTGAAATTAGTCTAGTACAAATTTGTTTTGCCCGATCAGGATTAACAAAAAAGTTCTCATCAGCGATCAGCACTATTCCAGCTTTGATTTCGTCTATTTCTTTCATTACGGCGTCGATTGACCTAACAGAATAGCGCCGTTTCTGGTTCCAGGGGTTCATGTTAAACGTGCAAAATTTACAATTGTAAGGACAACCTCTGGATGTAAGGATCATGTCGAATTCCTCGCCACGCAGCGCATAGCCGCCCATGTTCAGGTTATATTCATGGGCCCGCAAACTACGATCAGGCGAAACATAATCATCAATTTCACCCAATGGCCTGTTTGGATTATGAACAATTTCGGAACCATTTCTGTAAGATATTCCCAATATCTCTTGTAATGGAGTTCCATTGGCGATCTCGGCTATGGTTTCTTCCCCCTCACCGCGTACAAGGATGTCTACACCGGGGCATGATTGAAAGACCTCTTCAACGCTATCGGTGGCTTGTTGGCCACCAACTATGGTGGTGACGTTGATCGGTAATTTATTTACCAGATCACAAACTTCGCGGAATTTATATTCCCAGTTGATACTAACGCACAGAAGATCAACCTTTTCCTGGATAAAAAGTTTTAGCTTCCTGAAATCTCTCAAGGGTCCGGTCAGCCTGAGATCGACGAAGGTTAGAGCTTCTACGCATGGTTCCAAAGCCGCCATTATGTATTCGAGGCCAATGGGTGGGAAAACCGCCAACCCTAATGATCCAGCGTGGCTGTCCCGATAATATGGATGGATGCAAAGCGCGTGTTTATAAGTGTAATTCAATGATTTTCCTATCGAGTAAAATAAACCTTGATTCAGTCATATCACCTTTTAGTCACAAAACATACACAGTCTACCGCATGAATGTCATGACTCGCCCCGTTTGTCGTGAAATAGACCTGAGACCTGTTTGGATATTCTATATCCGCGTGCTATTCGATAAAGAATTTTGGTAACCCGTTTTTATTTCTTCTTTCACAAAAATGCCGCCCGGATTTTTCATTGACTACGCATAATTAGTGCTATATATATGCATTAATACTTAACTTGTATTGCTCCAGTTGCCCTATCTGTTTAGGCCCACGGGTGTTATGCGAGAATTAAGAACCCACAGCGTGGTACCCGTGCCGAGGATTGTATTTCCGTAAAACCGATCATTATATCCCCGATCACCAAGCCCCGTTATCCATCAACCCATACGCACTCTCACTAATATGTGTCAGGCGATTTTCCAAAAGGAGCAAAAGAATGAGTATTAACATTTATGTCGGAAACCTGTCTTTCGACGCGAGCGAAACCGAACTGAAAAGTCTGTTCGAAGCGCATGGCGCTGTGGATAGCGTTAAGATCATATCTGATCAGTACACGGGTCGATCCCGGGGATTTGGTTTTGTTGAAATGCAGAACCGTGAAGAAGGCATGCGAGCCATCAAAGAACTGGATGCAAAGGATTTCGGTGGTCGCGCCCTGAAATTGAACGAAGCGCGTCCCAAAAATACCGGTGGCGGCGGTCGTCGTGATGATAGACGCGGTGGCGGTGGTTCGCGTTGGTAACCCCCCGTGTTTCTATCTGAATAAATAAAAATTCCATAAGAGTTTGCTTCGGCAAACTCTTTTTTTTGCCCTGTGGCGTTTCTATTAAGGAACGATTTGCCCCAAAGATAAACGTCCCAGCCACTTATTTATCTACGCCTCAGGTGAACTGCTTTCGGTGGAAAAATAAACCGTGCGGCCTTTTAGTTGCTGTCGCTTTCAAAAATTTGAAAGATTCTGATAAAATATGACTGTAGCCGGGCTAGTGGCAGTATGATCAGTCACAACGTTTATACACGATGGTTTACCAGAAGCGACTGAGCGTTGCAGAGCCGGAAAGATTTCCTCTTCTTTGGTCACATACTCACCATGCCCACCTAGGCCGTCGACCATTTTGTCATAACGGCGAATACCCAGTTCGCAACATGTAAGCCTGTCCGGACCAAGGCTCATCTCTTGAGAATGTTTGATCATCCCCCAGGCGCAGTCGTTATTAACTACGCAAATAATGGGGATATTGTGCCGCACTGCGGTATCAAACTCCATGCAGTTAAATCCAAAGGAACCATCGCCATTTAGCACAATTACAGGTTTGTCCTGATGGACCAGTTTTGCCGCTAACGCAAAGGGTATACCCGTTCCGAGACACCCCAGAAGAGAGCCTGCCGTGATTTGAACCCCAGCCGGATGCGACGACTGGAAAGCGGCAAGCCCCCAATAGCAGGTATCGCCTCCATCAGCTACGTAAAAGGCGTCAGTTCCAAAGAATTCCATGATCCGGTCAATAAGTCTCAAAGGATGGATCGGATCTGAGGCTGTAGTCCGCTTTTCGAGTTCAGTTGTCATGAACGCTCTGTATGCGTTCCTCAATGTGTTGACCCAAGCGGAATGATCCTTTTTCTTGACTCTTTCTGTCAATTCGCCCAACACCTGCTTACAGTCTCCAATAAGCCCAACATCGGTTGGTCGGTTTCGGTCGATTTCATGTGGAGCGATGTCTATACGGACAACTTTTGCCTGCGGGAAAAGTTTGGTCCCCTGCATGACCCAATTGAGCCTTATTCCCGCCAATATTACCAGGTCCGCTTGAGGAAGCCCCGTGTTGATTCCGGTAAAACCGCCATCATTAACACTCAAAGGGTGGTTATCTGGAAGCGTCCCCCGACCGTTATTAAAAAGGGCAAATGGTATTCCGGTCTTTTCAATAAAGGCCTCGAGTTCCTTTTTGCATCCACTGAATCCGATTCCACTACCTCCGATAAACAGGGGCTGTTTCGCCGCATCTATCAGCTCAGCAGCCTCTAATATGGCCGTTGGTTCCGGACAAACCACCGTCTTGTGACCCTTCTTTGGTGGAAACACGACACTTTCCTCATCGGTCTGGATAAAAAGAATATCCGGTGGGAGTTCCAGAAAAACTGGCCCGGGTCGTCCCGAAACAGCATTGTTAAAAGCCAGGGATAGATATTCGGGGATACGTTTGATGTCATAGCAAGTGGCGCACCATTTGGTTACGGGCTTAACCATGTCAATTTGATTCATTTCCTGAAGAGCGCCGGTCAAATCATCGCGAATCGGATGTCGGCCGCACAAAACGACCACCGGAGAACTGTCAAGGTATGCGTTTACAATTCCCGTCAACGCATTGGTAAAGCCCGGCCCTGCGGTAACCAGGCAGACTCCGGGTTCATTCTTGTATATCGACCAGGCATGAGCCATCATCGCAGCCGCCTGTTCATGGCGAACGTCAACGGTACGGATCCCATACTTGTTCAGACCATCCAGAATGTTTTCAATATGTCCTCCCGACAGAGTGAAGACCATATTCACATTTTGAATTTGCTTTAGATATTTCGCAACAAGATGTCCTCCGTAAATTTTACCCATCCTTTACTCCTTCACGATATTCAAAACGAGGAAATTTACATCGCCAGTTTGATAGCGTCGTCAAACCACTGAGCATAAACACTCATCCCTGTGACTTTTAATTTTCCCTCGGCCGCAGCCCTGAAAGATGCGTCAGCTTTTCTGCTGGTCATTACGGAAAAAGCGGTAGCCGGATCTTTCCATACAAGCGCTGCGTCATAATCATTAGTATTGCCTGAAACAGAGTGAAATTTGCCCTTGTTAAATACAAAGAGTCGAGCGGGCAAGCCATCTTCTGTTTTGATAAGAATTTTTACTGACATATTAGAGATGTATTTTTTAAACCGGGAATTGGTTAAAGAAGCGATTTTCAATACTTGAGCCAGGAAGAAAAGCAGCAGAGATAATCTCATGGTTTGATCCTTCCATGTTGAATCAATCACGTGGCGAAACGCTTCCCCACCGCTAAAAAGTCACGATGGTCTTCATTGCTCCATGAGCTTTCTTTCTTAAATTTACTTCGATCATGGTTTCGTAATCTTCAAGGGCAAATCTGTGAGTGACGAGCTTGTCGGCAGAAATCAATCCCGCAGCCATAAACTGGATCACAATGTCAAACACATGCCGTTTTTGCCCTTCATATGTCACGACTCCGGACCCGTAAACACCATGGATTGATTGAAGTTTTAGCCACAGCGGTGTTAGATCCAGTTTTACATCCCCGCCGATTCCCACCACGCTGAGTTTTCCCATGGTTTTGAGGAGTCGCATCCCAAGATTCAATGTTTTGGAAGACGCTACAGTATCGTAGATGCGGTTGAAGCCGCCCATAGTGATTTTCATGCCCAGCAGAGGTCTGTAAACCGTTGCGCGGGTTATGTCGGCTGTATAATCAAAGGCTTTGGCCACTGGGATTATGACATCGGCCCCACATTCACGCGCCAGCTTTGCGGCATGGACAGCCGGCTCAATGACCGAAACATGACAGTTCTGTGTGAGGGCCCGAATGGACTGGACCAGAAGATTGCCGATTACTCCTCCACCGATTACCAAGACTCTGTCACCAGATTCCGGCATGTTATCGAAAATTGTCTGTAGAGCGACCGATGCCGGTTCGGTCATGACAGCGGATTCCATGGACAGGGAGTCCGGAACGCGGAACAACTGGCTTTTGTGGGCAGTAACTATTGGCGCAAAACCACCGTTGACACCGCTATTTATACCAATGAACATGCCTGGAGGCAGATTCCCATTGGCAAAGTTTTCACAGTTCCCTGCCTTGCCGACCGTACAAATTTCACAAGGAGGCGTAATGCCACGGGCTTCACATGAGAGGGCCGGATTGATCACCACTCTATCCCCGGGTTTGAATGTGTCGACATTGTTTCCTGTTTCCACGATCTCCCCCACCATTTCGTGCCCTATGACGCAAGGGAATGAAGTAAATGGACTGGCCGTTGGAGAGTCATGCAGTCGGATAAGGTTAAGATCGCTTCCACATAAGCCACAGGCCCGGGTTTTTATTTTTACCCACTCAGGGCCTCTCATCTGCGGTTCCGGTATTTCAATCAACCTGATTGTCCGAAACGGGCCTTTGTAAAACACACGGGCGCCAAACATAGCTCCAAGACTTTTGGCCACTATGAATTTTGCGGTATTGACATTAAAGGCTAGAGCTTTCATCACGTTTCATTACAAAGAATGATTGAAAAGATGAAGATCCACAAGATTTTTTTACAGATGACTCCAAAATAACAAATGGCTGATTTCCTTTTTAGCAACGGTTGTCCTTTGCAACCGTTATAGATCGTAGCAAAAAGGCTCGAGATTTACAGTGGTGAAGTCGGTCGTTATATTAGCCTGGAACATTTGATTGAAAACCAGCAGGAAGTCTATTACGAAGCGCTCCTTAAATCTTCTCATGGATGGCGCGAAGGAGCACATACTCTTCTGCCATGGTCGGAACATTTTTTGGGGTGTGATGCTGTTGGGGGCCTATCATGAATTCGAACACCGCACTCGGGAACTGACTACGGCCCACGGAGCCATGTCAGAGTTGGTCCTTGCTGTCTTTCGAAAAATCCCTGAGACATTCCGTCATGCTGATCTTCCACAAGCATGTCCGAACGTTGGCCGTTCGACTATCAAGCGTGTCTTGAGCCAACTTCGTGAAGAAAGAAGAGTGGAATTCGTTAAGCCATGTAGAAACGCCGGCTCGTGGAAAACACAGACACGAACCCATCACGTTGAATTCATTGAAAATGCTCATAAAGCAATACATTAATTACCTTTTCATCCTCTTCCTTCACAGAAGCCATTCCGAAATAGCTCATCAAGTCATAGTCGTGCCTGTTCAGCTTGAACCAGGCTGAGGTAAGATTGTACCCCAGTCCCCGCTCACCATGTAAAAAAGGAACCAAAAAAGCAAAAGGGCATAAGATGCGAGGAAACAAGTGATAAAGATAGTGAAAAGATCTTGCAGCCTGCTTTCGTGTCTATCTTCTTGCATCACTGGCCTCATTTCAGTTTCGTTACTTAAGGTTGCCCCTGATCTGCTCCAAAAAACCCTGGATCAAATTCAAGCACGCCTTTATCCATTTTGTAATATCTTTTTCCTGACAAGCGCCCGTAACTCTTCAACTGCCGGCTGCGCCTGTTCGAAAACATCCTCAATTTTGTTGAAGTCGAACATCCTCACGTCGTTGATTTCGGGGTGGATATAGATGTCCGGTTCCCTATGCTTCATCCTTCCGGTAAGAGCAGCCATTTGCATGATCTCGAAAGTTCCAAGGATTGACTCCAAAACGCTTGGAGGTTCGGGTTTGTTCGGAGTTCTGGCTTTGGCCACGTTCACGGCAATAGACACATCGCAGCGGTCCAGTATGTGGTCGTACGGAACCAGGTTCACAACACCGCCATCCACAAGCACTTTGCCTCCGATTGATACCGGCTGGAAAAACCCTGGAACCGCCATGCTGGCCTGTATTGCAGGAAGCAGTTCCCCCTTTTCAAAGACGACTTCCTCTGCACCCCAAAAGTCAGTGGCAACCACAATCAGAGGGATTTTAAGGTCTTCGAATGTGCTCTCTCTGATCTCCGACAATAGGTAGTTCAGGAATTTATCTGTTTTGAGCAGCCCACCTCGCCCGAATTCAAGAGAGAAGGCATCCAACCATTTCAGCAACTCTTCTTTTTTCTTGAAGACATCCGGCCAAGTGTCACTCTTCAGGACAGAATGGCTTGAGACTCGCTCTCTGATGGTTTTGCCCGACATCCCCGAGGCGTACATGGCCCCAATGATAGACCCCATGCTGGTTCCCGATATCACGCTTGGCCTGCAGTCTAGCTCATCGAGAGTTTCCAGGATGGGAATATGGGCGAGACCTCTCACCCCTCCACCGCCTAATGTCAAGCCGACTCTTTTCAAACTCTCACCCCACTGCCTCTTTAACTTGGAACTAAAATTCCCAGTTGTCACTGCCCAACAAAGAGGTTTGAACCAAAAAACGAATAATCGTCTGTAATTCCGAGGAAATATCAAAAACCACAAACCGTATAATAAAACACGGCGCAATGGAAATGCTACTATAGATTAACTATCAATTCGTATTGGATCGTACAATTGTTGATCATACTTTACGCAGTTAATAGAAAAGCCTTTTTGTTTGGTTGATACAAGAATACGTTAACTCAGGTGGAAACTAACATGGATACGATAGAGTATGCTGTAGACATCTGCAACATCGTCGCTGTACAAAAACCATTCTAATGATCTGACGAGAACCATCATGTGTGGTATGTTTTCTCCGAGGCTGTTTCGAGATATCTTCAACGGCGGTTTTTCCATCTTTTCACATGAGGTAATTCATGGAACGAATATTTTTCATCATTGGAGCATTTTCGGCGTTCATTGCTGTCGCTGCCGGAGCATTCGGAGCACATGGTTTGAAAGGACGGCTAGCCCCAGATATGCTAGGAGTTTTCGAAATTGGAGTCCATTACCAGATGTATCATGCCATTGCTCTTATAGGAGTAAGTTTTGCGATCACGCAATGGCCCGGAAAGTTAGTAACATTGTCAGGCTGGCTTTTTGGCGCCGGTTCGCTTTTCTTTTCCGGGAGTATTTATCTACTCCGCCTTACCGATGTGAAATTGCTTGGTCCGATTACCCCGATTGGAGGCGCGCTGTTGCTTGCAGGGTGGTTATGTCTGGCAATCGGCGCTTTAAAATAACGTCACATTTTTTGCTGCGAGCCCCTTGGCTCCGGTTTAAAACTGTTGGAACACCACGCTTAGGGATTGCAATGGTCAAAGGGATTCTGCCGAAACTGTTTCTCATCACATTTTAGGAATATTAATCAGTTGGACAGTAATCAGTCTAGCGTCTCGAAATTGATACTTTCGAGGTCCATGAGCCTGCGATCCTGCTCTTTTAGCGATTTTTCCAATTGATCAAGTCGGTTCTTCAAATGGATGAAAGCCGTCCCAACAAGTCCCACAAATAGTATGCAAACCACAAATATGTTATCGATCTTCTCCGCGAACAGAGCAGATAAGAGAGGAGCCAGAAGGACATACGTGAAGATAAATGTCTTCAGTTCGTCAAGTTGCTGGCTAGGGAGATCTTTCATTATAAATTCTCCGACGGGTTGGTAAATTGATTGTGTTGCGCTGTGATTTTGCTGTTCCGCCTCTCGTAATCGTCTGACATTAGACTGACAATATAACAGCGCTAATCACAAAAAATCACTCATTTCAAAAAATTAATAAAACTTCTCTAGAACATGTGTCCCCAATTGACACGTATGTCTTTTAGAATCGGCACAATTGTTAAAAATGGCCCTGTGGCGGTTCCTGTAAAAGGGGAGCTGGGAATTGAATAACACCGGGAGTTAAAGGTTGGGCGTTGGTTTAATCGGGGAAATTGCGAATGGCCCAACCCCGTCCCGGGGCCAACACGTCTACCTGAAGATCGTTCGGACCCCTTCAGGTCGATCTTGCCGGAGACGAGGTCTTTATCAATCGTCCTTCAAGATTTCGCCGTTCAAATTGTCAACTATAACCGGACTTTCGAAATATTGCTCCATGGGCTCGGTATTGTATTTCTCGAGGATGAACTTTTTCCATTCATTGTTATAAAGCTTCTCCGCGTCTTCACGAGATTCCCAGAGATACACTCCGGTAGACGAAATTGAACCACTGCAGTAATCATGCTCTCTCCTTTGTGTGTTGTTTCAAATAGTTCCAGATAATAAGGTCGCTTGTTTCATATTGTTGCGTGGCAACCTTATCTCATTTGCGATTTGAGCCTCTGGACGTATTGCCAATAGATTTGAAGAATTCGGACCTTGTCCAATAAATAAAAAATGTGTAACCGCTCTGATAAAATTCACTCGGTGAAGCATCTAAATTTCATGGTATCACCGTTTATGAAAGGATCCAGACCTGTTTTCATCATGGGAGACGCTTTCCTTTTTGCAACATGGTTTACGTTGATCTGGTATAGCGGTCAATTAGCCGCAGATGGCTATTACGGATATGATCGGGTGAAATATGTCTACATCTACAGGATGACGGTGGATTCTCTTGCTATTGCGGGTTAAGCTACCAGGAGAAATATCTGATATTCGTGAACGCGGTACTGCATAAAAAGTTTGGCCCGTCTGGTAACGGGCCAAAGGAAGGATTAGGTTTGGTTTGTCGCTAGCGATGGAAACAATCATTTTATTAGGATGTTGTCAAGCTTTTTTATAATTACATTTAAATATATTTATCCTATAAAGTATTGTTTTGTCATATATCTTTGTTATAATTATTTTTTTAATGTAATCATAAATAAGACCCAGGACTGGTTGAGTAGACGTTATTCTTTCTCACGTCATCAAGTTTGAGGCTGCCACACGGATTAGGATATTCACGATGCTCTTTCGTATATCTGGAAGTTCATTTTCCAATATTCCCCAGACTTCATCCAAACTTATGCCTTCGTATTGATGAATCAGCACATCCCTCAAACTTGTCAGTTCTTTCCATGGAATGGTTGGGGTTGCTTCGCGGTACTCGGCTGAAATTCGTTTCGCGGCTTCACCAATCACTTCAAAATTTCCAATAACGGCGTCCTGAATAACGAGATCCTGTAAAAAGACATCTTTTCCCTCATCGGTATACCTGATAATACGGTCAATCATCTCAACAATCTGGACCAATTATACTCTGAGTCCTTCTTCATAGAGGTTTAGCCTCCTTCAGGATTCGTGTGCGTAACAGCCAGTAGAGTCCTTTCCCACTAACAGCGTCACCACGTGCGACGGACTCGAAAATTCGCACATTTCTTGCTCCATGGCTAGCAGTAATCCTTAGGATTTCTTGCCGCTTTTCCTGGACCTCTACATATATTCGCATAACAATATGTCATTGTCGGTTTACCAAAAGGAATCTGCCATAGCGTTTCGGAATTGACAAGGTAAGCATTCTGGGAAACTCTTGTGTCCCCAGATTTTTAATTTTTCGAGGCATTGACGACAACTTCCATCGACGCTTGAGTGTCCCGAATGCTCGCTCTTACACATAGCAGGTGGAGAATCCCCAGAGTCAGGCAACGCCGTGCCTATACGCATGCCTGATAAGCGAAAGGATTCTCCAGGTTCAGGGACTATTTTAGAATGGCGTACCAAGGCTTCACGGGCTGTCCCGTAAGATCCACGTAGATGTGTTTTGTGACCACGTATTCCTCCAACACCATGGTTGAGAGGTCTTTCCCCCACCCGGATTGCTTACATCCACCCCAGGGAGTCTCACAGAAAACGATGAGGTGTTCATTGATCCATACGGTTCCTGTTCTGATCTGACCGGCCAGAGCCAATCCGCCTGCGACATTCTTGGTCCAGAGGGAGGCGCACAACCCATAGGGAGATGAATTCACCATGCCCACTGCCTCTTCGGGCGTGTCAAAAGACGCCACGCCCACTACAGGACCAAATATTTCTTCCTTCATCAGCCTCATGTCAGTATTGCAATCTGCGAAAATGGTGGGGGCCACAAAGGCTCCGTTGCGGGTTTCCGGGGTGTTGGGACGTTCGCCACCCACAAGCAACCGGGCGCCGTCCTTTTTCGTCATTTCTATGTACGATTCGATCTTGTCCCGGTGTTCCAGGTAGGCGACCGGTCCGAGGACTGTCTCCGGATTCGTGGGATCTCCGTAACGCAGTTTGGCTGCTTCCGCGGCAAATTTCTCGCAAAATTCCTTGTATAGCGAGCTGTGAACGAAGAACCGGCTAGCTGCTGCGCAAACCTGCCCACTATTGAAGAATCCAGAAAAGATTGCGCCCTCAACCGCAGCATCCACGTCAGCGTCTTCCAAAACCACGAAGGCGTTCTTTCCCCCTAGCTCCAGTCCTAACTGTTTCACGCTTGCGCTGGCAACCCTCATGATCTGCTTTCCTGTGGCTGTGTCACCAGTGAACCCGATCTTGGCCACACCAGGGTGCTGGACCAGAGCCTCGCCTACGGTGTTCCCGGGGCCCGTAATGACATTCATCACTCCCGGAGGAGCGCCGGCCTCCTGAAAAAGCTCTCCCAGCTTGAGGGCCGTCAGAGGGGCCACAGAGGTCGGCTTGACAATGCACGTGTTGCCCATGACTACCGCTGCGCCAAGCTTCCAGACTACCATGAGGGCCGGAAAATTCCATGGGGTGATCAGCGCCACTACTCCCATTGGCTCCTTGACAGTGGCCGACAAACACCAGGGCCCTACAGGAAGAGTCTGACCGGTTACGGATCGGGCGACGCCGGCAAAGTACTCAAGTTGCTCGGCGCACAACGGCACGTCGAAATTCATTGTCTTGCGAATGGGAGATCCCTGCTGCATGGTTTCGAGTTGAGCCAGTTCCTCCTGGTGGGCCATGATTAGTTGGGAAACTTTGAGCAAAACCTTGGACCTCTGCCCAATCGGAGTGGCAGCCCAAGCCGGAAACGCCGCCGAAGCCGCTTCAACAGCCTTGTCCACATCAGCCTGGTCGCATAGGGGAGCCTTTCCCACGAGTTGCCCATTGGCAGGATTCATTACATCGAAATGAGCTCCGGTCGATGCTTCGACCCACTCGCCACCGATTAACACCTTGTAATGGTCAGTCATCTGCTACCTCCTACATGCCGTAATCGAAACGCTACCACAGATTTGGGATCGAGTCGTATTAGATTGTACAATCAATGATTATGCCTAAACATGTGAATCGAACCATGAGGTAATTCATGGAACGAACATTTTTCATTAGACGGTCCAGAGTGAGTAATTAAGAGATCCCATGGCTGCCTGATTTCTGCGAACGCTAGTATTTCCCTTTCTCTTTTTCCTCTGTAACGCAGTATATGCCCTCGCCTTGCAGCACCGGGCCATAACACAGGTTGTCCGATATGCACAGCGCTCTCCTGTGGTCACCGGCTTTCCACCGATTGATGAGCGCCGGTTCCCTTATGAAGGGCCGGCTCATCGAGATGTAATCCGCCATCCCATCTTCAAGCAAACGCTCAGCCACAGAGAACGATCTTATGCCACCCACCAAAATTATCGGGATGGCCATTTGCTTCTTGAAAGCCTGAGCATATTCCTGGAAGTAAGCTTCGTGTTTCTCAGATCTTATACCTACTCGGCTATAGGATAATTTACCGCTAATGGGGAGCCCTCCGCTGAGCTCGATGGCGTCAAGTCCGGCATCCGCCAGCATGCGTCCAACCTGCAAGGATTCCCCAAATTTCAAACCGTCTTCTACGAAATCCTCACAGTTAAGCTTAATCATAATTGGGAATTCTGGACCAACGACCTTTCTGATAGCCCTGTAAATCTCCAGGTGGATCCTGGACCGATTTTCGATGGAGCCACCGTATTCATCCTGTCGCCGATTGAATGCGGGCGACAGGAATTGGCTCAAAAGGTAGCCGTGCGCCGAGTGGATTTGCACCGCATCGAAGCCTGACGCTTTGGCCCTTCTTGCGGCATCGGCGAAAGCTGAAATCAATAGACGGATATAGTCAGTGGTTATCTCTACACGAGGCGAGTCGGAAAGCCCCTCGAAGTTCGAGACTACGAAAGGATGTCGCCCTATTAACGCTTCTGAAGTGGCGTTGCCCGCATGAGAGATTTGCATTGCGATCCTGGCGCCAGCCTGGTGAACCGCTGCTGTCAATTCCTCGAGCTTATCTACAAGCTCATCCTTGTATATCCCCATCTGCCTCGGACGGGCCTGACCTTCCGGAAGAACATAGGAGTGGCTGGTGATAATTAGCCCTGCCCCACCTTTGGCAAGGTTTACCAGAGTCTCAATCAATTTGGGGGTAACTGAGCCATCCTCCGCAGCCATTGCCTCCCAGGTAGCGGATCTGACAAAACGATTCGACAGCTCCATGCCATTGATAACAGTGCGTTCAAACAACTTGCTCATTTAAATCACCTGATTGTCTCATAATGAAAGAAATGTCTTATCAATGTCGACTTTCCACATCCCCCTATAATCTTGCATCGTCAGACCCGTCTAATTGGCTGCGCCACAGATGAGGTCTTTATCAATCGCTCTTCAAAATTTCACCGTTCAAATTGTCAACTACGACCGGACTATGGAAATATTCCACCGTGGCGTCGGCTTTGTACTTTTCGAAGATGAACTTTTTCCATTCATCGTTATAAAGCTTCTCCGCGTCTTCACGAGATTCCCAGAGATAGGCTCCTCCAGCTGTCTGTCCGTCCTGGGAGAGTATGTAGTACTTTCGTATCAGTCCCTTGACCTCTCTGTATTTGGGGGCTGTGCTGGAAAAGATTTCTTTTGCCTTGTCTACGGTTATAGGCTGCGGTAACTTGAATTTAACTATTGCGGTAATCATGTTCTCTCCTTTTCTAAAAGCGTCAACCCTGTCTTCACTCTATTTTTAATACAACTTGCCCAGGAAAAAGTCTCGACAAGTTTCGGCCCAACTACCCAAATTTTGCGGCCCAGATTACAACCGTCAGATGCGACCGCAACTATTTCGGAGACATTACGTCCCAGCTTTACTGACATTTTACTCCTCATTTTCCTGCAGAGTTGACAGTAGTGACAACAAACGACAGGTTTTGGGTCCATCGCAATCTGTCAGTAAATCGATTATTTCATCATCGCGGCTATCATTCTCAGAACTGGGCATTTTACGTCCTTCTGCCGGTCTGACATTCTTTTTTCTCGCCAAACGGGTCTGATTCATGTGAAAAAGAATGGCCTATACTTGGTCTATTCGTTACGGAAAGGAGGCATGAGACATAATTACCAGGCAGAAACATTCCTGCGCCGCTACTGAATTCAAGTCAAATAATGTTGTTGGTTATTTGCTCGCATTAACCGCTACCGCGATCTGGTCAGGCAACTTCATTGTCGCAAGAATTCTTTCCGGTTCCGTGCCTCCCGTCACGCTGGCTTTTTTACGTTGGGCGACCGCAGCGTGTGTGCTCTTGCCGTTTGCCATAAGGCCCATTTGCCGTGATTTTGGGGTCATTCGCGCCCATCTGGGCTATGTTTCCCTCACGGCGTTTCTCGGGGTCACAGTGTTTAATACACTGATTTACATTGCAGCTCATACCTCGAAGGCCATAAACCTGACGCTGATCGCTGTCTCCTCGCCTATATTCATAGTGTTAATTGCCCGCTTTTACCTGAAAGATCCTTTAACTCCTCGCAGAATTGTCGGACTTATTGGGGCCACCTCTGGTGTTGTCCTCCTTGTAACAGAAGGTGAACTAACCCGCATCACGGGTCTCACCTTTTCGGAGGGCGATATATGGATGATTTTGGCAGCGGCGATTTTCGGAGCCTATAGCGTTCTCGCTCGCGTTAAGCCTGTGGCCATGAGTTCGCTAGCTTTCTTATGTTCCACATTTGTGCTTGGACTGATATTTCTGGTCCCATGGGTAATATGGGAACTCCGAAACGTGGACACCATCAATCTCTCTTCAACCGCAATAGCAGCCATCGTATATTTAGGCGTCGGCCCGTCATTGCTTGCTTTCCTGTGTTGGAACAAAGCAATCATGGTTGTTGGTCCAGTTCGTTCAGCGTTTGTATATTATTCGCTTCCGGTTTTCAGTGGTGTTGAAGCCATGGCGATACTCAACGAACCCGTTCGCGTTATCCATGTTTTCAGTGGTGTCCTCATTCTGCTTGGGGTCATTGTTGCTACCCGGGAGTAGACTACTGCCATCCTATCGTTGTGCGGACCGTCCTGCTTGATGTTCCAACGCAAGTATACGTATCAGCGACGAAAGATTAAGTAGATGACAACGATTATGATTCCGATGATGATCCATCCAAGCCTGGAAACACCACCAGGTTGATCAGATTGGAATGGCTGATGGTAATCAGGCAGCCGTGCATTCCTTATCCTAGCATTTTCGTGAAATGGTACATTTCCCAAGATTTTTTTTTCGTGTATAAGGGTTCTCATCTGCTGGGATTAGGTAAAGGGGAATAGTTGCCATGAGTAAGAAGGAATCAGGCTTTGGGCAGCTCACCTGGGAGGATTTATCTACCTGGGCCGGGCCTACAAGTCTGTCTCGTGGGAAGTCCTACAAGAACCAGGTGCAGGACCTCAATATGACACAGGATAGAGGGATTATCGCCTGGGTTCAAGGTTCCGAAAACTATGCTACCAATGTCAAGATTGATTCTTCAGGAAATCTTTCAGCCAGTTGTTCATGCCCAAGTCATTGGAATCCATGTAAACACGGTGTAGCTCTGGTTCTATCATTTCTTGACGCATTGAAAAGCAAACAGGATATCCCGGAGGCTTCAGTGAACGATCGACGATTTCGATTGATCAAGGAGAAAAATGACCGCAAAACTTCGGATTGGTATCAAGATGATGAGGACGAGGTTGATTCGGAATCAGCGGGAACGTTTCAAAAATCAGTAGTACGGGAAGACTCGGATTTGCCGGAAACCCTCAGGCGTTCGGGAAAAACACACAGGGCCTCTATAGTGCGTCGAAAAATCGAAAGCATGAGCAAAGATCAATTGATAGAGTTCGTCATAAATCTCATTGACGAGTATCCAAAGATTGGCGCCCGTATTGAAGAAGAGGAAGACATTAGAGGCGGTCGAATCAGCAAGACTGTGAGATCAATCCGTGCGGAAATAGAA
>JBMFSZ010000018.1:0-17595 GCA_049967315.1 Desulfomonilaceae bacterium | reverse complement strand
TTCCTTAAAGCTGAGCTATCTAACATACATTCAATTTCAGGAAAAACTATTCCTTAATTAGCTGGTAATATACAAGGATCGGACCTTGAAATCTGATCGGGAAAGATGGAATTCTCGTTACTCTGATGGGTTTGAAGAAGATCCATCTCCCGATCCATTTCTGATTGAATGCAGTGGTTTTCTTTTGTCGGGTCGGGCTCTGGATCTCGCGTGCGGATCCGGCGGAAATTCGATATTTCTGGCCAGGAGGGGGTACTGGGTAGATGCGTTCGACATAAGTCTAGTCGCATTGAGAAAATTAAAGAAACGGGCTGCGGCTGTTAATCTTTCCATTGGTTGCGCTGTTGTGGACCTTGACTATTATCCACTTCTGGCTAATTCTTATGATCTCATCACGGTATTCAATTTTTTTTCCCAAAAATTAATCAATTCAATTCAACTTGCCCTTAAATGCGGTGGCCTGCTAATTTACTCAACCTTTAACTATAACCATCTCAGTTTAAAACCAGGATTTGGTAAGGATTATGTTGTGCCGCCGGGAGGCCTGGGCCAATTCTTTACAGACATTGAAGCCATTGTAGACATGGAAAAATCGGGGCCTGCTGGTAATATAAGCAGGTTTGTTGGGAAGAATGGAAACCTCAAAAAAATTATTTAAAGCGCAAAAAATCACCTTCCGGCGCCTAATTTCAAATTGTCGAGAGTGATCAAATGGACGAAAAAGAAGTTGAGCTGGCAAAAGTGAGCGAAGACAAGCGCTGGCGATTGGTCAATCGCACTATGAGGTTGCATGGTTACGAGCCCGATGCTCTAATTGAAACTCTCCACACAGTTCAGGAGTCATTCGGGTTTCTGGACATGGATTCGTTGAGATATGTGGCCACTATTCTTCGTCTCCCCTTGAGTCTGGTATATGGGGTGGCGACGTTTTACCATTATTTTACCCTGAAACCACCTGGTGATCATACGTGTGTAGTTTGTTTGGGAACAGCCTGTTACATAGCCGGTTCATCAAATATTTTGGGGGCAGTTGAACAGGAAACCGGCCTAAAGCCTGGAGAAACAACCGCTGACAACAAACTTTCACTCTTGACCGCACGTTGTATGGGTTCTTGCGGGCTTGCGCCTGTAGTATGTTTGGACAAAAATCTTTATGGCAAGATGTCCTCGGCCTCTGTTCTGGATAAAATTAGGAGGCTGCTAGATCATGACGATTGAAGAATTGCAGGAAATTGGCCAGACTGAAAAAGAAAGGCAGGAAAGCTTCAGGTACAGGATCCATGTCTGCGTAGCGGCAGGTTGCCTTTCTTCCCAGAGCGAATTTGTTAAAGATGCCTTGGAAAAGGAGATCGTCAGACGTAATCTCGACAGCAAGGTATTGGTAAAGGGGGTGGGCTGCCTCGGTTTGTGCACGGTTGGGCCTATGGTAACTGTCGAACCGGAGCGTTTGTTGTATCAAAGTGTGTCTGTATCAGATGCGCCAGACATAGTTGAAGCTCTTGGAGGACCACCGGTTACCCGGCTTGAGTGCCCATCTAGCATGCCGTTTTTTAGCCGGCAAAAGAAAATCGTACTTGAAAATTCTGGTAGGGTAGACCCGGAAAGCATTGAAGATTACATTGCACAGAGAGGATACGAGGCGCTTTACATGGCTTTGAGAAACTCAACTCCCTCTGGCGTTATCGATCAGGTTACTAAAAGTGGATTAAGGGGGCGAGGTGGCGCTGGATTTCCAACGGGCCTCAAATGGACTGCTGTTTCTAAAGCTAAAAGCAACATAAAATTCGTTATATGCAATGCGGATGAGGGAGATCCAGGGGCTTTTATGGATAGGAGTGTTCTGGAGAGTGATCCTCACCGTGTTCTGGAAGGCATGGCCATAGCCGGATTGGCAATCGGGGCAAACTACGGATTCGTTTACGTCAGAGCCGAATACCCCCTGGCGGTGAAACGCGTCCGGACAGCCATAGCGAAGGCTGAAAGGATGGGGGTCCTTGGCCGAAACATATTTAACACGACCTTTAATTTTGATGTCTCTGTTCGTCTCGGGGCGGGAGCCTTTGTTTGTGGTGAAGAAACGGCCCTAATGGCTTCGATCGAGGGTCGCAGAGGTAGCCCACGACCCAGACCTCCATTTCCATCCGAACTAGGACTCTGGGGTTATCCCACCCTGATCAACAATGTGGAAACTTTTGCAAACGTTCCCCCTATAATTCGCCAGGGAGGTTCATGGTTTGCTTCGATAGGAGCTGACAAAAGCAAAGGGACAAAAGTGTTTGCTCTTGCTGGAAGAGTTTGCAACACTGGACTGATTGAAGCCCCCATGGGGACCACCTTGCGAGAAATTGTATTTGATATTGGCGGTGGTATCAGAGACAACAAAAAATTAAAGGCCATTCTTACTGGTGGCCCTTCAGGGGGTTGTGTTCCGGCCCAATATATGGATATGAGCATGGACTATGAGTCTCTTGCACAAGTTGGCGCTATAATGGGTTCAGGAGGTTTAATTGTAATGGACGAAACTTCCTGCATGGTAGATGTTGCCAAGTTTTTCATCGAATTTTGTATGAGCGAATCTTGTGGCAAGTGTGCGCCTTGTAGGATAGGGACTGTGCAAATTTACAATTTGATGAAAAGAATAACTGAAGGTCACGGCAACCCTGGCGATATCAAGTTGCTCGAAGAACTCTGTGATCTGGTAAAGAACACGAGTCTTTGCGGGTTGGGACAAACTGCGCCCAATCCTGTGTTGAGCACTTTGCGTTACTTTATGGATGAATACAAGGCCCATATTTACGACAAAATTTGTCCAGCAGGAACCTGCAGAATGCGACCAGCAGAGGACTCAACATGAGATACCCGTCCTTTTTGCAAAAAATTACGGAGCGTGCGGATGTCCAGCCGGTGAGAGTACTAACTTTCACCATAAATGGTCAGATGGTAAGCGCCAGAGAAGATGAAACTATATTAACGGTTGCACGGGAAAATGGCATTTCAATTCCGACTTTGTGTCATCTGGACGGACTTTCCGAAAGAGGGGCCTGCCGGCTCTGCATAGTTGAGATTAAGGGTTCAGCGAGACCGAGCCCTTCCTGTGTGACTCTGCCCAGGCAGGATATGGAGGTCATCACAAACTCCGGCAGAGTTATGGACTACAGGAGAAAAATTCTTGAACTCCTTTTCACTGAACGCAATCATATTTGCTCTGTTTGTGTATCCAACGGACATTGTGACCTGCAGGCCCTAACCACTGAACTCGGAATGACTCACGTTCACTACGAGTATCTCCATAGCAAACAGGTAGTCGATGCGTCGCATGAAAGATTTTCGGTAGATCACAACCGCTGTGTACTCTGTCAGAGGTGCGTACGGGTCTGTGATGAAATTGAAGGCGCTCACACCTGGGATGTAATGGGTCGTGGATACCTCTCAAGAGTTATTACAGATCTTAACCAGCCCTGGGGAGAGTCGGTTACGTGTACAGGTTGCGGAAAATGTGTTCAGGTGTGCCCGACAGGAGCCCTCTCCGAGAAAGGTAAATCGGTAGCAGAAATGACCAAAAGGAGACAGTTCTTGCCATATCTAAGGTTGATGCGCGGGGTTGAAAACAAATGATCCGAAGGAGATTAGCGACCGCCTGGCTCGATGGCTGTTCTGGCTGCCACATGTCCTTTCTGGATATCGACGAGAGAATTATGGATCTGCTTGACAGGCTTGAACTTGTCTATTGTCCACTGATAGATGTCAAAACAATTCCGGAAGGCATAGATTTTGCCCTCGTTGAAGGAGCGGTAAGTTCCTTGGCTGACAAAGAGGAAATCCTGTCTTTAAGGGAAAAGGCCGAGGTTCTTATCGCCTTTGGAGATTGCGCAGTTACGGCAAATGTCCCAGGAATGCGTAACCAGTTCAAAGTTGTAGATACCCTTTCCCGATCATATATTGAAAATTCCCTGTCCAACCCTATGATGCCGGGCAGCGAAGTTCCAAAACTCATGGAATATGCTAAGCCTCTTCATGAATACGTTCGGGTCGATTTGTTTCTTCCGGGATGTCCTCCCCCGGCTGATGTAATTTTTTCGACCCTGCGTGACCTGATTGATGGACGCCCCCCAGTTGTTGAAGGGAGAACGCGGTTTGGAGCGTGACATTTTTGGAGAAACAGCATGGGCCACACCATACAAATTAAACCTGTCACGAGGATAGAAGGCCACGGCAAAATAACGGTTACTCTCGATGATTCCGGGATAGTTTCAGACGCCAGGCTCCACGTGACACAGTTTAGAGGATTCGAAAAATTTTGCGAGGGGCGTCCATTTTACGAGATGCCATCTCTTGTTGAGCGAATTTGTGGAATCTGTCCTGTTAGCCATTCTATAGCCTCCGCGAAAGCGTGCGACTCAATTCTAGGTGTGCGAGTTCCCGGTACGGCAAAAAAGCTCAGACGGTTGTTGAACTGCGGAACGTTCATTCAATCGCATGCGCTGAGTTTTTTCCATCTATCAGCGCCGGACCTGGCTCTAGGGTTTAATGCGGATCCCTCGGAACGAAATATAGTTGGACTTTTAAAATCTTATCCTGCCCTGGCCATGGATGGAATTAAGCTTCGAAAAATGGGACAGCAAATTGTTGAATTGTGCGCAGGCAAGCGTGTTCACCCGTCGTGGGTCGTGCCAGGCGGTGTTAACCACCCGCTGACGAAAGAGAATCGGGATTTCCTCCTTAAACTCATTCCGGAAGGATACGAAATCATCCACAGGACATTGGATTGGTTCAAGGATTTGCTGGATAAGTTCAGAGAGGAAATTCGCACATTCGCAAACTTCCCAACGCTGTTTACCGGGTTGGTAAATACAGAGGGTAACCTTGAACATATCGATGGGAAACTGCGTTTTATAGATGCTAAAGGGATTGTGATTCAGGAAGACTTGGACACAGACAAATATCAGGAATATATTGCGGAACAAACTGAGCAATGGTCCTACCTCAAGTCCCCGTATTTTAAGTCGCTTGGTTACCCGGAGGGTATTTACAAATCTGGCCCAGCGGCAAGACTTAATGTTTGCGACGGCTGTGGGACTCCGCAGGCTGATCAGGAATGGGCGGAATTCAGAGAACTCGAACGAGGACCGGTTCTCAGTTCTTTCTACAATCATTACGCTAGGTTAATTGAGATACTTTTCAGTCTGGAAACGATAGAACGTTTGCTTCACGACCCTGAGATATTAAGCTCCCACGTGCGATCAATAGCAAGAAACAATGAATCAGAGGGCATCGGTGTTGTAGAAGCGCCGAGAGGTCTTCTAATACATCATTATAAGGTTGATGAGCAGGGATTGATAACGTGGGCCAATATGATCGTGGCTACTGGACATAACAACCTTGCGATAAACAGGGGAATTCTGCAAGTTGCAAGGCGTTTCATAAAGAGCCAAAAAATCGCGGAAGAATTCATGAACAGGATAGAGGGCTTGATTCGATCATTTGACCCTTGCTTGAGTTGTTCTACCCATGCAATAGGTTATTCAAAGTTCCAGGTTGACGTAGTCAATTCCGACGGAACGATTTTGGAAAGTATTGTATCGTAAGATTATCGAAAATAGTTAAGACGGTTAGTTGATGAAAATTCGAGTAGTTATAGTTGCCATTTTACTCTTTCCGCCCTGGACACTCTGTGCTGGTTTTGCCGCGGGATCAATCAACCAGGGAAAAGATACGATGTACAGGAAAACACACTCTGTTCCAAATTTGAGGCTGGTTTCACAGGAATACAGAATGGATGAATTGTCATGTCCATTGCTGCCAGGTTGTCCATCAGGTCCTGGCGTGCCTCTTCCGCCTCAACCCGCGTCAAAACAGGAAAAAACAGGGCCCCAGACAAGTGAAAACACCGGCAAGCTTTCGGAAGGCCGAGGCAAATATTTGGGTATGATACTGATTCCAGCCGGACCTTTTGAAATGGGTAGCGCTGACGGGTCAGGCCGACCAGACGAAAAACCATTGCACAAAGTTTACCTGGCAGATTTCTACATATCCAAGTACGAAGTCACTAACGCCGAGTTTTGCAAATTTCTCAACAAACAGGGAGAAATGTCGAGCGATGGCCTTCCTTGTATCAGGATCGATGATCCTCTAGCCCCTATAACCAGAGTCAGTGGAGTGTTTCAACCAAAACCTGGGTTTGCTGACAGGCCAGTTACGGATGTATCATGGTATGGGGCTTCAGACTACGCTCGTTGGGCTGGAGGTCGTCTGCCAACGTCGGCTGAATGGGAGAAGGCGGCATTACTTACAACAACTAATCCGGAGCCGGATAACATTAGCTTGTCCTCTGATGAACAATCATCTCCTGTTTTCACAGCCAAAGCTGGGGCTTTCGGTGTGGCGGGAATGACCGGCAACGTTTGGGAATGGTGCTCAGATTGGTATAGCCGGAATTATTATGCTGTAAGCCCCGCCCAAAATCCTCTCGGGCCTTCCCTGGGACAGGAAAAAGTGATTAGGGGAGGATCCTGGGCGTCCGCTGTTTGTTCGAGGCGGATTCAAAATATTCATAAAGCTGTTCCTAGAGGTTATTACCAGACAGTAGGATTCCGCATCGTCAAAGATTGAAGTTTTCCCTACGTGTCACGATAAATGATGAAAACGAGAAGAATCAAAACGGTTCCGGATTTGGTCACCAAGGAATTTGTAGCCTTACTTTTGGCGTGCTGCACCCTGGTTTTGGTATCCAGTGCGCTTGACGCTCCCATGGGTGGTCCAGCTAACGTGGAAGGAATACCCATGGAGAATGTCAAGGCGCCGTGGATCTTTGTGGGCATTCAACAGATGCTCAGGATTTTGCCGCCTGACATCGGTGGGATAATTATTCCAGGTTTAGCTATAACAATCCTGGCTGTAGGGCCTATTCTCATCGCTCGGAGAAGTTTCCGCTGGATCGTTTTTTTTGGAGTCCTCATACCTGGGGTGATCCTGACTCTGTGGGGATTCCTGAGTTGATTGACTATACCAAGACTATCCTCGGCAGCCTAATCTTATGCGCCTTGATTTTTATTGTTGCATTGCTTGTAATCTCTCATAGAGAACAAGGCGCCGAGTGGAAAAGTTACCAGCTAAAAGGTATTTCTCTGGCTATCGAGACATTGGAACACAAACTTGATACTAAGCAAGAAGAAAGAAAGCAAAAATTAATAAAGGCGAAAATATCCGAACTAAAACGACTTAGTCCTCAAGTGATAGAAATCACTCCTTTTAGAGGCAAAGCTCCTGCCGAGTTCTGCATGACGTGTCATTTTGGCATAGAGGATACTTCGACATCTCATCCCAACTCGATTTTTGGATGTGTAGTCTGCCATGGTGGGGTCGGTTCTGACCTGACGGTTAAAGGCGCTCATAGAGGTCTTCTGGGGGGAAGGAATCCATCCCGTCTTAATCTGGCTTCACAAAGCTGCGGAGGAAACTCGCTAGTGTCCGGAATGTGTCACACCGATAAGGCGGTCCCTATCCTTGACCATGTCCGAAATACTCCGCGTTCGTTAATGTCCACTAATGCTGGTATAATTGGGATCCTGAGATTTCAGTGGGGGGTAGCGAACATTGGGGAAGAAAAGTACGGCATCACGTCGGTTTCGGACAACAGGCATGAATTGAAAGAAATTGGGTCGGGACGTTCAACCAATGGAACAGTAAATCTGGCGGAAAATCACTTCAGGAAGTTTTGTTCAACCTGCCACCTTTGGGGAAAGCAACCTGAAGAAAAGATGGGAAGACTGGAGGGATGCGCAGCGTGCCATGCCATCTATGGTGAAGATGGTCGCTATCAGGGCGCCGATCCTACAATCAACAGACAAGAAGTGGGCCATGCGGCATACCATTCGATAAACACACGGATCCCGGATGAACGTTGTCGAGCCTGCCATAATCGGAGCGCACGTATAGGTCTGAACTACCACGGAGAGATGGAGAGTGAGCAGTATGGGACGCCCTTTATGGACGGTTTCTACAATGACCAGACTTTAAGTGACGATAGATTTGTGCTGCGACTGGTTCCGGACATCCACTTCGAGAAAAAGATGGGTTGCATTGATTGCCACACAGCTCAGGATACTATGGGTGATGGCAAGATTTATGGGCGGATGAAAGATCAGGTTGAGATAAGATGTGAAGATTGCCATGGTGGATATAAAAATGGTCCAGTTGTTGCCCCATGGGATCCTAACGACGCCCTGACGCTTGCCCTGATGCGCAGTTCAAAATTTATAAAGCTTTCAGAATCAGACATGATAGTTCGCACATCGAAGGGAAGGCCGCTACCTAACATTAAAAAAACCGAAAAGGGACTTGTCCTTACCAGCAAACTATCGGGAAACAGGCATCTGGTGAAAGTGATAACCGGCGACAGGCTTGGTCATAGCATAAAGGGGCATGAGCGTCTCGAATGTGACACCTGTCACAGTGCGTGGAGTCCTCAGTGCTATGGTTGCCATCAACTTTTGAACTTTGAAGCGAAGGGGAAAGATCATCTCACCGGGAAAATGAGCGCAGGACTTTGGACCGAAGGGAGATCATTTTTCAGGTTTGAAAAGAATATCCTTGGAATCAACTCGCGGGGGCGTGTAGGTATCCTGGTTCCGGGCTGTCAAGTGTGGAATACAGTGGTTGATGGAACAGGAAAAGTAATTGCTCCTTACGACTCAAAAATTATGCCATTGAGAAATGGCATGAATTCTATAGCAATTGGATCCACCCATCCTCATACTACCAGGAAAGAAGTACCTAGGTGCGTGGACTGCCATTTCGATCCCAAATCTATTGGTTTAGGGGAGGGGGCCATTGCCTGGGACCCGAAGAAACAGACTGTTTCTATGACACCCATTTATGATTCTCTAACCGGCGGTCTGCAAATCAGGTTCCCACTAGATGCGATAGTGGACACAAATGGCAATCAGATGCAGGGAACCTCGCACATTCTTTCCCGAGGGTTTAACAAAAACGAAATTCATCGAATCCTTGAAGTTGTTCCGTGCCTTCCTTGTCATGACCGTTATGACGACCCTGTCTGGAGTAAACCCGGTCCATACAGGAAGACACCGCTATGTATAAAGCCGCCCCTGAGTAAAGGCGATCAAGAGCGGCCCAAGCATTTACAAATAGTGAATTAACATGGTCCCCAGCGGAACGTGCTGGAACCGTAAAGCGCTCCTGCGCCTAAATCTTCTTCTATTCTCAACAGTTGGTTGTACTTGGCTATCCGGTCGGTTCTGGAAACCGATCCCGTTTTAATCTGGCCGGTACCTAAGCCGACCACGAAATCTGATATGGTAGTGTCCTCGGTTTCTCCACTTCTGTGTGAAACTATTGATGTGTAACCATTTGCCGAAGCCAGATTAACAGCCGAAATAGTTTCAGTTAAGGTCCCGATCTGATTAAGTTTTATGAGAATTGAATTAGCTATGCCGTTTTCAATACCTTTAGTCAGGAGTTCAACATTCGTGACGAATATGTCATCGCCGACAAGCTGAATTCTGGAAGCCAATCTCTCCGTCATCAATGCCCAACCATCCCAATCATTTTCATCAAGGCCGTCTTCCAGAGAAATTATGGGATAGCGTTCAATGATATCTTCATAAAAATCAACCATTTGTTCGGCAGATTTTTTTGTCCCTTCACCTTTGAGGTCATAGACCCCATTCTTGTAAAATGAACTGGCAGCCGAATCCAGCGCAATCCAGACATTTCCGCCAGGCTCGTATCCAGCTTCATCTATAGCCTGAACAATCACCTTGAGGGCTTCTTCGTTTGACCTAAGGTTGGGAGCAAAACCGCCTTCATCACCAACTGCCGTGCTCAATCCCATACCCTTCAGGACCTTCTTTAGGGTGTGAAATATTTCCGATCCCATTCGAAGGGCATCAGCAAAACAACACGCCCCAATGGGCATTATCATAAATTCCTGGATGTCCACATTGTTATCAGCATGCGCGCCACCGTTAAGTATGTTCATCATAGGAATCGGCAAGCGTCGGGCGTCTACACCGCCCAGGTATCTGTAGAGCGGAATGCCGAGTTCATTCGCACACGCCTTGGCTGCGGCGAGACTTACTCCAAGGATTGCGTTAGCGCCAAGATTGCTTTTGTTACTGGAGCCATCCAGCTCGATAAGCATTCGATCCAGGGTGGGCTGATCGAACGCGTTCATACCCAGGATGGCTGGTCGGATTTCATTCATGACGTTCTCAACAGCCTTGAGCACTCCTTTCCCTTGAAAACGTTCCGGATCTCCATCCCTGAGCTCCACGGCTTCATTTTCTCCGGTGGACGCCCCAGAAGGGACAGCGGCGCTTCCAAAAGCCCCATCTTCCAGCATCAGGTCAACTTCGATCGTGGGATTGCCTCTTGAATCAAGAATCTCTCGTGCCTTAACCTCAGCAATATCGAATCTCATTTAAACGCCTCCTTGGTTCTAAGTTCTGACTTATCCGGGAATGGATTGCCTGGCAGGGTCACTAATGGTAATATTCTAGCATAACATCCCTATAAACGCTTCCTACTCTGTAGGGTTAATGTCTGTTTATATCGATCATTATAAGGGGGCGATGCAATTGAAAATTTCTCGAGTTCTTGTAATTGGTGGAGCTGGATACGTTGGTTCGCATTTTTGTCTATTTGCTAGCCAAAATGGTCTTCATGTAACAGTCATGGACAATTTGACAAAAGGTCACAAGTCGGCTTTGAGATGTTCAGAATTTGTAGAAGCGGATCTTCTGGAATATGATAATTTACTCGGACACTTATCAGAACAAAAATATGACGCCATATTTCATTTCGCTGCTAATTCCCTGGTGGGTGAGTCCGTACTGGATCCGGCGGCATATTACAAAAACAATGTCATCTCAGCTTATAACATGCTGGAAGCGATGAAAGCGACCGGTCACGATAAAGTCATTTTCTCCTCAACTTGCGCTGTTTACGGATATCCCAAAAAATTGCCGCTGAGTGAAGACCATCCCAAAGAACCCATCTCTCCTTATGGGCGGACAAAGCTTGCCATTGAGTGGATGCTGGAGGACTACCACACAGCTTATGGAATTAAATCCGCCCGGCTGCGGTATTTTAACGCAGCTGGTTGTGAACCCGATTTTGGCCTTGGCGAGGACCATAGACCGGAAACACATCTGATACCAAATGTCGTCCGTTTTGCGCTTAACCTGTCGAATAATCTGACAATATTTGGAAAGGATTACCCTACTAAAGATGGAACCTGTATCCGTGATTATATTCATGTGATGGATCTGGCGGACGCGCACCTAAAGGCCTGCGCAAAACTGGACGAAATTCCATTGATCAGGTTGAATTTGGGGACAGGCTCGGGGTTTACCAACCTTGAAGTGGTGGATTCCGTGAAGAAGATTTCTGGACTTAATATTCAGCCCGAATTTGGTCCAAGAAGGCCTGGTGACCCGTCAGAGCTTGTGGCTGACGCCTCTGCGGCTCAAAGGGATCTCAATTGGAAGCCGACTAGATCTGATCTTGATTCCATTGTTGGGGAAGTTGTCAAATGGTTCTCATTAAACCCACAAGGCTACCCGAATTAACTTTTAACGGGTAGCGGAGTTTTTTAAGAGGGAACTGATGTCAAGAATATTAGTCACCGGAACCGCCGGTTTTATAGGCTTCCACTTAGCCAGGGCTCTGCTTCGGGAAGGCTCAACCGTGATCGGTGTAGACAATTTCAATCCCTATTATTGCCCGGAATTAAAATTTGCCAGAGATGGAATCCTCAGAGAGCACAAAAAATTTGTGTCAGTTAATGCGGATATTGCAGATCTAGCTTCGGTAGAAACCGTGTTCAGGGATTACAAACCCCAACTCGTATGCCACTTGGCCGCGCAAGCAGGGGTACGGTATTCTTTGATAAATCCATACACTTATGAGAAATCCAACGTTCAGGCTTTTGTTAACATTATTGAGCAGGCTCGAATAAATTCGGTTGAAAGGTTTGTTTACGCTTCAAGTTCAAGTGTTTATGGCGGGAACACAAAATTACCTTACAGTGAAGAAGATCCTGTAGAAACTCCTGTAAGCCTCTACGCTGCAACCAAAAGATCCAATGAACTCATTGCGTATACGTATACACATTTGTGGAAAATGCAAACAATTGGGTTACGGTTTTTTACGGTTTATGGGGCGTGGGGACGACCAGATATGGCTTACTGGAGTTTCATGGAAGCAATGCAACATGGCTCTCCAATAAAAGTATTCAATTATGGGAAAAATCAGCGTGACTTTACATTCATCGATGATGTTGTAAAGGGGGTCATTTCCTCTCTGACCACAAAAAATCTGGATCAATATGAAATCATAAATTTGGGGAACAATAAGCCCGTCGGCCTCATGGAATTTATTTCTACCCTCGAGGATCTCAGTGGCTTCAAGGCCATAAAAGAGATGGTTCCTGCTCAACCAGGCGATGTGATAGCCACATATGCTTCTATTGACAAAGCCTCCGTAAAATTGGGGTTCAAGCCTTCAACACAGTTGCCGGAGGGGTTACGATCGTTTGTGAGATGGTATAAGGATAATCCCGCCATTGTGGAAGCGGTAAGAACATTCAGGTCGTCAAACGTCAATTCTTTCGTTCTTTCATGACATCAAAATTTCTTTTGTAGATGAGAGGTCATCCAAGGTGAGAAAACTTTTTAATCCTTCTTCAGTGGTAGTCATAGGTGTTTCAAATGACCCTAGAAATCTGGGTAAGGAAATAGCCAGAAATCTGTTCGAATTCAGTTTTAATGGTGAAATTCATTTTGTAGGGTTGGACGAAGGAGTATTGTTTGGACGGAGGATTCACAAGTCCCTCGATGAAATTAATGAACCTATTGAACTTGCCATAATACTTACCCCGGCGCAAACGGTCCCGGACCTGCTGGAACAATGTGGCAAGAAAGGCATAACCAGAGCGGTTATTGAGAGCGGTGGATTTCGTGAATTTGGAGCCAATGGTATTGAACTGAGCCGTCGACTCATGGATATTGCGAGCCAGTACGGAATCAGATTTATTGGCCCCAACTGCATCGGAATAATCAACGCTTCCAATGGCCTTGCAACCCCTTTCGCAAGGCTCAACAACACATTCAGGGTAGGTAATGTTGGGATTATAGCCCAGAGTGGAGGCGTAGGCTTAACTTTCCTGAACATGTTTGATAGCGAACAGGTGGGATTTAGCAAGTTCGCTTCAATAGGGAACAAACTCAATATAAATGAAAATGACTTGCTCGAATATTATCTTGAAGATCCTGACACTTCAGTGATCTGCATGTATCTGGAATCTATCCAGGATGGCAGGAGATTAACCGAACTTGCCAGAAAATCGTCCAAACCGATTATAGTGCATAAGGCCAACATAGGTGGTCATAGTCAAGTCATTGCCCAATCACACACGGATGCCCTTGCAAATGATGACATGGTCGTTGAATCGGCATTAAAACAAGCGGGAATGGTCCGTTTTCGCGACATTCAAAGCTATGTTGATTTTGTGAAAATTCTGGAGATACCCCGCATGAAGGGGCGAAACATGGCCATAATCTCTCGATCAGGTGGCCATGCGGTTATTGCAGCTGACGCCGCTGCGACCTACAAATTCGAACTGCCTCCTTTTAACGAAGATTTTCTTGATCAAATCAGACAAAAAGTGAGGGCAAACGTAATAAAGCTTGCCAATCCACTAGACCTCGGGGATCTGTTTGATTTCGAGATTTACGTCAAGATAGTTGAACATACCTTGCAGCAGCCCAATGTTGATGGAATACTGCTTTTGCAGACATATTTCGCTGCGGTGGAAGGTGAAGCGTCACGAAAATTCCTCCGATCAGCGGCAGCTCTGTCGAATCAATATCAAAAACCGGTGGCCCTGTGTGTTTCTACCGAACAGGTAGAAATTTCGAGATTGTTCAAGGACTTTGAATTTCCGATATTCATTTCTCCGGATCGTGCTGTAAGTGCTCTCGACGCCTCGATAAAATTCGAGGAACGCCGTGAAATCATAAAAATGGAAGATTCCCAGGTCCCAAAGACAGAGGACATCGACAAACCGGCAATTGCCAGACTTTTAGACAAATCAATTTCTGAAGGACGTTCGCCCTTGCTCCATGAAGCCATGCACATACTAAGTTTTGCAGGATTGTCCGTACCCGGCTTCACTGTCTTACTTCCATCCCAGGACATTATGAGCAGGAAACCGGATTTTCCGGGCCCTTTTGCGGTAAAGGTCATCGCAAGGGAGATTTCTCATAAGTCTGACTGGAAGGGAGTTGTCCTGGGTCTAAAGGACCTTGAGGAAGTGAAAGAAGCTGTCGACCGCATGTGGGGTCGTTTCGTTGGGCATATGTCAGTTGGATTGTACGGATGCCTGGTTCAGCAAATGGCTCGCAGGGAGGCAGGAACATATGAACTTATCGTAGGAGGGAAACGGGATCCTGATTTTGGCCCTCTTGTTCTCGTTGGCTACGGGGGTGTTTTAGTTGAAGTTTTCTCCAAGGTTTCTCTCAGAATGGTTCCCGTTTCAGATAGAGAAATTGATGAGATGATCGATGAGCTTCCAGGTTCGGAAATCTTTAAGGGTGTGCGGGGTAGGGCGCCAATTGACCGAGCTAGCCTGCGAAAGGCAATTTCTGCGGTATCTTGCCTGATGAGTGAATTTACACAAATAGACCAGATAGATATAAACCCGATATGGGTTTCGAGTACTGGATCACTGGCCCTTGATGCGCGAATATTTCTGAAAAAATGAATTCCTGATTCATGCTAATGATAGCTAACGCTAGAAGGCTTGTTGTTTTTTTCCCGAGTTTGCGAGTTGTTATAATCTAGTTAACAGGAATACAATATGGCTCATAGAATAGATGTTTGTTTGAAACAGTCTTTACCCGATCCAGCGGGAAAACGTCTGGCTGGACGGATAATGTCCGACCTTGGCCTGGTTGCCGAGGATATAAGGGTTGCCGACAGTTTTATAATTGATATGGATCTCGATGCCTTAGCTCTTGAGACTATTGCGGAAGAAGTTTTCCGGGACCCTGTAATTCAGGATTTCACAATCGACAATCCCATAAACCTGCCCTTTGATTGGCTTGTGGAGGTTGGTTATCGCCCTGGTGTAACTGACAACATCGGCCGGACTGCAAGGGAGGCTGTAGAGCGGACGTTGAATCTTAAGCCCAGGTCAGCGGGTGGTGTTTACAGTAAGAAACTTTATTTCTTTAGGGGGCGACTAACTCATGACCAAGTTGAGCGCATAGCCAAAGATCTTCTTGCCAACGATTTGATTCAGTCTTGCGAGATATTTTCACCAACAGATGACCGTTCGACGGTAACTGTGCCAAAGGTCAGTTCAAAGGCCAACATTTTAGTGCGAGAAATTGATCTCAATATGTCAGACGATGAATTGCTCCGTATTAGTCAGGAGGGTGTACTGGCCCTCAATCTCGAGGAGATGAAGGCTATACAGAGCTTTTTCAAAAGTCAGGAGTTTTTAGGCTCCAGGAAAAGACATGGGCTGTCTGAAAAGATTACTGATTGTGAACTCGAAATCCTTGCTCAGACATGGTCGGAACATTGTAAGCACAAGATTTTCAACGCAAAGATCGATTACGAAGAGAACGGGAAAGTTGCCCAGATTAACAGTCTATTCAAATCTTACGTGCAACGTTCAACCGAGGACGTACGGCGTGAGCTTGGATCAAAGGACTTTTGCCTGTCAGTGTTCAAGGACAACGCTGGAGTGATCAAACTGGATGACAACTGGAACCTCGTCATGAAGGTTGAGACCCATAATTCACCATCAGCCCTGGATCCGTATGGTGGGGCCTTGACTGGAATAGTCGGTGTCAACAGAGACCCATTCGGCACGGGCTTGGGGTGCCGGCTGATTTTCAACACCGATGTTTTTTGTTTTGCTCCACCAGATTACAACGGCGTGATCCCGCCGCGACTGTTACATCCGAAAAGAGTTTTCGAGGGTGTACGCGAAGGAGTCGAACACGGCGGCAACAAGAGCGGTATCCCAACCGTTAATGGCGCTGTGGTTTTTGATGAGCGTTATCTTGGTAAGCCTCTTGTGTACTGCGGGACAGGCGGGTTAATGCCTTCGACCATTAATGGCAGGCCAGGGCATGTCAAAAAAGCCAATCCTGGTGACCGGATTGTGATGACCGGAGGAAGAATAGGGAAGGATGGAATTCATGGAGCTACTTTTTCCTCCGAAGAATTGCACGAAGGCTCTCCCGCTACCGCCGTGCAGATTGGAGACCCAATAACCCAAAAGCGCATGACCGATTTTTTGCTTATGGCCAGGGATCGGGGTCTATACAGTTCCATCACTGACAACGGCGCTGGTGGTTTATCGTCCTCGGTGGGAGAGATGGCTCAAGAATCAGGCGGGGCCAGAATTCAACTGGACAGAGCGCCTTTAAAATATCCCGGATTACAGCCGTGGGAAATATTACTATCTGAAGCTCAGGAAAGAATGACCGTAGCGGTTCCACCTGAACGGATCTCCGAGTTCATGGACCTGGCTGAAAAACTTGATGTAGAGGCCACAGATCTGGGCGAATTTACTGACGACGGAGCTTTTGCTGTTTACTGGAATGAATCCCTTATTGTTTACCTGCCGCTTAGTTTCCTCCACGGTGGTGTACCTCAGATGCGGCTCAAAGCCAGGTGGGAGCCGCCAGCCCATGCTGAACTCAACCTAGGGTCGCCTTCAGACCTTACCGGCGAACTGCTCAGAATACTCTCCCGGTGGAACGTGTGCTCCAAGGAAAAGCTGATTCGCCAGTATGATCACGAGGTTCAGGCCGGGTCAGTTGTCAAGCCACTGGTTGGCGTTGGTTCCGATGGGCCGTCGGACGCCGCTGTACAGAGGCCCATGCTGGATCGATACCTCGGGGTAGCCATAGGTTGTGGCATAGCGCCACGATATTCAGATATCGACACATACTGTATGATGGCTTGCGTAATTGATGAGGCGGTCAGAAACATCGTATCAGTTGGGGCAAATCCAGACCACATGGCAGGTCTGGACAATTTTTGCTGGTGTGACCCTGTGCAGTCAGAAAAGACGCCTGATGGAGAGTACAAACTGGCGCAACTGGTCAGAGCAAACAGGGCGCTTTACGATATGTGTTTGGCATACCATATCCCATGCATCTCCGGAAAAGACAGTATGAAGAATGACTACTCCATTGGCGGGTCGAAAATATCAATTCCTCCGACCGTGCTTTTTACTGCCGTAGGGGTTGTTCCAGACGTCAGGAAAGCTGTGACAGCCGATTTTAAACAGGCTGGGGATCTGATTTATGTGTTGGGCATGACGCGGGATGAGCTTGGAGCTTCCGAGTATTATGCTTCAAAAGGCTTTATCGGCAACCGGGTCCCCAAAGTCCTGGATCCCAATTCATCAATAGGATCTTATAGGGCCTTATTCAAAGCCGTTGGCGCCGGTCTTGTGGCTTCAATTCATGATCTTTCTGATGGTGGCCTTGCTGTAGCGCTTGCTGAGAGCGCCTTCTCCGGCGGAGTCGGGGCCGTGATAAACCTTGC
>JBMFSZ010000017.1:0-17695 GCA_049967315.1 Desulfomonilaceae bacterium | reverse complement strand
CCCCCGGCAGGAATTGAACCTGCGACCTGCGGATTAGGAATCCGTCGCTCTATCCACTGAGCTACGGGGGCTAAATAAATCGGACAGTTAAAATATAGCTTTTTAGTCTATTTTACGCTATGTTCATCTGTCAAATAATTTGTTCTACTTTTAACAGAAAAAGACATTAAAATTCTTGGGCAGCCTGCCAAATGTTTTCAATAGAGGCAACTGTTAAACCATTCAAGCTTGACGACATCAGAGAGGCTCTTGTGGACCTGGGTGTCGGAGGGATGACTGTTACCGAAGTCCTGACGCAGGTTCCTTCACGAAAGCTGAAAACGCGATTCAGCGATTCTGACGCCAGGTCAGGAGATCTGGTTCCACACGTTCATATTAAAGTTGTAGCGCCTGACTGGCTGGTCGAATCGGTTATAGAAGCCTTCTGCTTACACGGTTGTTCAGGTAAATTTGACAATAGTATTTTGACGGTCACACGCGTCGCGTCCGTTGTCAGAATTCGGACTGGCGACAGAGATGATGAGGGCTTGTCCACTTGATCAAAGTGGGCCTAAAAATCACAATCGTTCCAGGTCGCATTGGTCTCCAAACAATTCCTTGATCTTTCCAACCAGTGAAGCGTATTCGTTTTCCGTCTCTGTCTCGACCACCAGTTCGCCGTCGTCAAAGATTTTTAACCTTCCATATTCTTCAAATAACTTTATGGCCTGTCTAGGATCAACTGTGATCCATCCTTTCATTCTTTTTAGCAGTTCACTGCCTGAAAATTCCCGTTCAATCGTAAGGTCAATCTGACGGTTTTTACCAATCCACCCCACAATCGCGGGGCTCACCAAACGAGGCGCTACTGGATCGTGCATAGCTGCACAGCGAAACCAAATTTTTGCTCTAATCATTTTTGTTCACTCCGAAAGATTACCATAATATTCAATAAATGGGATCAACAGAAAATTAACGCGCGATATTAAGAAGTCAGCGAAAAGGGCTAAAGCAAATCCCTTTTAAAAAGACGTAAAGTGTGCTATAAAGTAGCCTATTAAACGATTAGATTAACAGGGTAAAAATGTCAACTTACAGACTGTTGAATCGTACAGGGGCTAAAAACTGTTTTTTTCGGTCCCGAATATATACGATCACGTTCACTTTGTGTTTAGGGCTTACGTGCTGCTTGGGCTTCTCAGATATATCCCTTGCGGCGTCCAAACACACTAAGGCTACCACTAAGACAAAAGCTGTTGCAAAAAAAGTTGTCAAGAAACCCCATAAAAAGATTCAGAAAAAACCCTCCGTCAAGTCTCCAAAAATCAAGCGGGTCAAGCCAGTTTCCCAAGGAGTTCAGGCAAAAGCCGCTTATTGTATTAATCTTGCCAATAATGAGACCCTAATATCTAAAAATGCCGATGAAAAGCTGCCAATCGCCAGTTTGACCAAGATGGTGACAGCTTTGGTAACTCTCGACCACATGCCCCTAGATAGAGAGATTACTGTCCCCGATCACATCAAAAAGGTGCCGAAGTCAGTTGTAGGGCTTAAGCCGGGGGATACTCTAACTGTTAATGATCTTTTGCATGGACTGTTAATATGTTCCGGCAATGATTGCGCGGAAACTTTGGCCTGCGCGTTTCCCGGTGGGAAAGAGAAATTTGTCGAGGCCCTGAATAAAAAGGCCCTCAACCTTGGAGCCACAAGCACAAAGTTTTTTACACCCAGTGGCCTAGATAAAAAAATTGGCGTTGCCTGTTCCACCGATAAGGATCCAGAAATAGAGACAAACGTATCTACTGCCCGTGAAATAGGAGCCATCGCAAAAGTCGCATTTTCGAACAATATTATAAGATCAATATGTTTGAAGAAATCCTACGTCCTGGCGAGCAAATTAAACCCGAAAGGCTATGCTGTGAGAAGCACTAATAAGCTCCTCCGTGATAACCTTCCCGTGGTGGCTGGGAAAACCGGCTTTACCGTCAGAGCGGGCCATTGTCTGGCCTCAGAGTTTTCGCCTGGAAAAGATCTCTTTGTAATAGTTGTTTTGGGTAGCCCCAACCATTTTAGAGACACCAGACTTCTGTATCGAATGGCGTTAAAGCAATCCAACGGCCACACTTTGAAAAATACAGCGGCCAAGGACCACCACTCCAGAATTGCGGCAAAATAACTCCTGAATAATTGTAGGGACAGTTGAACTTCGCTAGTCTCGCTGTTTAAACCTGAAGCTTCTCCATAGAGGACTCATGGCATTCCTTAGGCAAGATGAAAAGGAAATTTGCCCATGATCCGACTTCAGATTCGCACCAAATTGTTCCGTCATGAGCCTCAATAATTTTTTTGATATTGTATAATCCTAAACCGGTTCCTCGTTTGACACGGGTAATTTCATTAGGGATTCTGTAAAATTTCTCGAAGACTTTGTTTCGTTGATCAGGCTCTATTCCCTCTCCTTCGTTCCAGACATTGAACATGAATGACTCACCAAGGTCCTTAACGCCGTAAGCTATCTTTCCGCCTGGATAACCATACTTCAGAGCATTGCCGAACAGATTCCTGTATACTATTGTGAGTAATCTGGGATCCCCGCATACGCGGACGGACCCGACACCACCCATTGTTTCGTCATATTTTTCGAATGAATCTGGATAACGCTCTTTCAGCCCAACCATTGCGGGTAATATTACCTGTTGAAAAAAATTTTCAATGTCTTCTTTATGAATTTGAAATTCGCCCTGTTCCAGATCCGCCATAGTAAGAAAATCTTTACTCATGGCTTCCAGGAACGCGGAATGGTGATAGATGATGGCAAGTTGCTCTTTTTTCTTGGAGTCTGTTTCAGTGTTCAGCAATCGTTTAACAAACCCGCCTATAATTATCAGGGAATTCTTGTTTTCATGATTTATGAAATGGATGGCTTCACGATAATTTTCGTTTAACCTCTCCAGTTCCCTCCTTATGGCATTGTCCTGGGAGATATCCCTGGTAATACCAATGGTTCCTATCGTCTGCCCTTCATTGTCTTTAAGCAATGACAGAGTTAAAGAAACTTCTGCGATACTACCGTCTTTTCTTTTCAAGCTAGTCTTGTAGTTCTTTATTCCACCTGAAACCTGGATTTCTTCGAGAATTGCGTCACGTTCGGCAGTGTCTGCCCAAACCTCATTAATCTTGTGTCCCTGAATTTCTTCAGCGCTAAATCCCAGTAATTTTTCTCCGGCTGGATTGAATTCTACAATTCGAGAGTCAAGGTCCGTAGTAATTATCATGTCCGCAGAAGATCTAAGTATACCTTCGAGATAACCGCTCTGCCGAGCTAGAGCCTCTGTCCGGCGCCACATTTCCTGTGAGAGATTTTCTGATAGTTTCCTGTAGCGCTCTTCTGAACGCCTTAACATCAAATCGAGTTCGTGAACTTCGATCTTTCTCCCAATTAGTTCGGCGACTTCCTGAAGAAAATATTCGTCTTCGGGAAATATTTTTTGTTCCTGGGTATATTTCGCACAAATTTTTCCGCGAGTTACCCCTTCAACCTGAATTTCCTTGACCGTAAATTCGCCTTGACCCTCGTCAGGTAATAATCCGAAGATTTTGCCATCAATTTCTACCCATGAATGAACACCGGCCCGATTCCCCAGCAAACCATCGAGGCTTGGCAGTAATGCCTGAATCTTTTCGTCAAAGGGATCCTTGCCAAGGAGGGTTCTCCCCATGGCAAATAACATCTTGAATTTTTTCAATAGATGAGCAATCGTCACGTCGGGCGATTCGTCCAAGACCTTTGGATGAACGGTTTCCGTAAGGTGAGACATCTTGAATCCCCAATATCGCAGTTTAACGGTTTAGTCAACGTTTGAGATTACCAACACCGGCAATGAACGATGCCACATGGTTACCCTAACATATGTTCATTCTAGTGAATATCAGATTCCGAATGTAAGTCGGCAATCCCGCTTATAGCAATTGTTTTTTCACTAAAAGTAATTCTGGCCCACAATGTTTTGTTCATAATAATTGACAATTGTTATCAACCAAGATTAACAAATTTGTCAAACATTAAAATCCTCACAGGCCAGTATATTACATCTAGGTCTTCAGGCATGACTTTTAATATCTTTTATGCATTTATGGTTAATGGATACAGGTTGTGAGTTGATAGGCCCTTCGCAATTGCGAGGACCTCCACAGCGGCCCTGGGATAAAGTTGCAATTTCAGTTATTGATAAAATTAACACAAAGGTAGTAATATCAAAAAATTCTCTTGTTTGAGCGCCAAACAAATTTACACGGCCTTTCGATTTTTTTGGTCCTAATTGGCGTGCACATGGATTTGAGGTTTTAATTTTACATTTTTAAACATCGGGAGATCACAAATGAAGGGTGTTATCCTGGCTGGTGGTTTGGGTACCCGTTTATATCCCCTGACCAAGATTACAAATAAGCATCTCCTTCCGGTATATAACAGGCCTATGATAACCTACCCAGTCGAGTGTCTCGTCAGGGCTGGAATTGATGAGATTCTTATCGTTACTGGCGGCAATCATCCTGGGGATTTTTTGCGTTTACTGGGAAATGGAAAGGAATATGGGGTCAAAAACATCAGTTACGCGTATCAGGAAGGAGAAGGCGGTATAGCTGACGCCCTCGCGCTGGCTGAAAATCATGCCGCTTGTGGGCCAATATGTGTCGTGTTAGGTGACAACATCCTGGAGAAAAATATTAAAGACGCTGTAGACGCCTATCGCAAACAGGGAAAAGGAGCCAGAATCCTTTTGAAGGAGGTTGATGACCCGACACGCTTCGGCGTACCCATGATTGAAGGTAACAAGGTCATAAAAATAATCGAAAAACCCAAATCTCCGCCATCAAGTTTTGCTGTCACTGGCATCTACATGTATGACACCCGGGTTTTTGATTTCATCAAAACTTTGAGCCCTTCCCAGCGAGGGGAACTGGAAATAACAGACGTCAACAATCTTTACATTGATCAGGGAACCATGACATGGTCTCTAATCGAAGGATGGTGGACTGACGCGGGCACTTTTGATTCTCTACTGAAAGCGTCCAACCTGGTCGCCCATGGAGGAGCTAACAACCTATAAGATGGCAGTAACGAAAAAAAAATTCAATCAGCCACCGTCAACATCTATCGACGGTGTTGTCATTCAATCTTTGAAAGTCGTGCCAGACGAACGCGGCAGGTTGATGGAGATCATGAGGAGGGATGACCCCTTTTTCACTGGCTTTGGCCAGGTTTATCTGTCAACAGTGTATCCAGGTGTAGTTAAGGCTTGGCATTACCATCGTGTCCAGGACGACAGGTTTACTTGTGTTAGAGGTATGGTGAAAGCGGTACTTTACGACGACCGGGAAGGATCACCGACAAGGGGAGCTCTGAATGTGATTTATGTGGGAGAATATAATCCTGCGCTCATCGTCATCCCGGCTGGTGTATATCACGGATGGAAATGCGTAAGTGAATACGAGGCCTACGTGATAAATGTTCCATCAGAGCCATACAATCGCTCTGATCCTGATGAATTTAGGGTCGACCCTCATGGAAATTCCATACCTTACGATTGGGCCAGAAAGGACGGCTAGTCACATGCGGGAACGTGATTTGGGGCATGATCTTATCAGGAAATTTGTTAACATGATTAAACCTTCAAGTTTTCAGGGGTAAAATTGGTATGCGTGTGTTGGTTACAGGCGGTTTAGGATTTATAGGCTCAAATTTCATTCTGCATATGTTGGAAACTTACGAAGACTTGAGCATAACCAATCTGGATCTCATTACATACGCAGGGAATTTGGAAAACCTTAAGGACACTGACAAATTTGGCGATCGTTATAAATTTGTAAGAGGTGATATAGCTGATCGCAACCTGGTTGCTGATTTGGTATCCCTGCAGCCCGACGTTGTTGTGAATTTCGCGGCGGAATCTCATGTAGATCGATCAATAATCGATGCTTCGGAATTTTTGAGAACTAATGTAATAGGAACTCAGACACTTCTAGATTGTTGCCGAAAATACAAAATTGGAAGGTATGTTCAAATATCTACCGATGAGGTTTACGGGTCACTTGGACCTTCTGACCACCCATTTACCGAGTTTAACGACTTAAAACCAAACAGCCCTTATTCAGCTTCCAAAGCTTCTGCCGACCTGTTAGTCCGAGCCTATTACAAAACTTACGGCATGGATGTGGTAATAACAAGATGTTCAAATAATTACGGCCCATTACAGTTCCCGGAAAAACTCATTCCGCTCATGATTACCAACGCAATTCAGGATCTGGAACTCCCGGTGTATGGGGATGGCATGAATGTCCGTGATTGGATTCACGTGCATGATCATTGCAGATCTATCGATGTGGTCATGAGAAAGGGAACAGCAGGTCAAGTTTATAATGTAGGCGGATCATGCGAGTGCCACAATATTGATATAGTACGCCTGATTCTTAACAAGCTCGGAAAACCAGACTCATTAATTAAATACGTCTCTGATAGACCTGGCCACGACAGGCGTTATGCCATGAATGCTCAGAAATTGTCTAGCGAACTCGGCTGGACACCATTCATAAACTTTGATCAAGGCATCGAGCATACAATAAAGTGGTACGTGGAAAACGAGGCATGGTGGCGACGTATCAAGACAGGGGAGTACCTCACATATTATGAAAAATGGTATGGTAGTCTAAAAAAATAGTCCACGTCTGCAATGAATATCACAAGACTTAAAACCAGGGTCGTCAAGCTTGGAGGTGTGATGGTCGGGGGCGACTCCCCAATCTCCGTCCAATCCATGGCTAATACGGACACACGTGATGTTAAAGAGACCATTCGTCAGATCAAGCGACTTGAGAAAGCAGGTTGTGAAATAGTAAGAGTCGGGGTTCCGGACATGCAGGCCGCTTCTGGTCTTGGTACCATAAAATCCGCAATAAACATCCCACTAGTCGCGGACATTCATTTTGATTACAAATTGGCGCTCGAAGCTATCAACCAGGGGGTAGACGGCCTACGATTAAATCCTGGAAATATTGGTTCGCCTTCGCGGGTACGTGATGTCACCAGAGCCGCTTTGGAGAATAGCACCCCAATACGCATCGGTGTTAATTCCGGGTCTGTTGAGAAAAAATTACTCGAAAAGTATGGTGGTCCAACACCTGAGGCAATGGTTGAAAGCGCCCTGGGACACGTGGCAATCCTGGAAAAAAGTGGTTTTTATCACATCAAGATTTCTATAAAAGCCTCTGATGTAATGCGAACGGTTGATTCCTACCGCTTACTTTCGAAAAAGGTTGACTACCCTTTGCACGTTGGAGTGACAGAAGCCGGGACCCTAATCCCCGGGTGCGTGAAATCTTCCTTGGGTATTGGCTTGCTGCTCTCTGAAGGAATTGGTGATACGATCCGTGTTTCGCTATCAGCTCCCCCGGAAAAGGAAATCGAGGTTGGATTTGGTATTCTAAGAAGTCTGGGGCTTCGACGGCGTGGAGTTGACTTAATATCCTGTCCTACCTGTTCACGTACGGAAATAGACCTCCTGGGCTTAGCCACAAAAGTGGAAAAGGCTGTTCGTGGTATCAAGACCCCTTTAACGGTGGCTGTAATGGGTTGTGTAGTAAATGGGCCTGGCGAAGCAAAAGAAGCTGATGTTGGTGTAGCCGGTGGTAAAGGTAGAGGAATTCTTTTCAAAAAAGGCAAAGTGATTGGAACCTTTGAAGAAAAGGACCTTCTGAAAGTTTTGCTCGACGAAATCGATTCTATGATCTGAATCTGGCGATCTCGAGACAAATTTTCTGGAGGAAGAGAATGATGTCTCGGTTATTCGGTGACAACTTCCTCGCCGGGTTCCAATCCTGACAAAATTTCTACATTCCCATTATCTAAGGTCCTTCCGGTCCTGACGTGCCTTGTTTTAATTTCTCCCTTATCAAGCACACGCACCGTTTCAAGCTGACCTACAGTTTTAACGGCAGCCAATGGCACGACGATGGACGCCGTGGACATAGTTTTAAATGATAAGGTTCCATACAGCCCTGGCGTCATATTTTTGGTTTCAGATAAAGGGGCCTTAACAGTAATAGTGCGTGTCTTTTCATCTCGTTGGGGCACTATTTCCCTTATGGAACAGTTTTCACGAATATTCAAAGACGGGACAGCCACGTTCACAGATGTGCCAATTGACAGGAAAGGGGCATATTGTTCACCTGCCGCGGCGACCATTTCAAGAGTCTTGGGATCATAAACTGTCAGCAGTTCTTTCCCAACGGTAGCCAGGTCACCAAGATTAACGTTCTTCTCAGACACTATGCCATCAAAAGGAGCCGTTACGAGTTCGTAGGAAAGGAAAGTTTTTGCTTCTTCCAGAGCAGATTTGGCTTTACTAACCGCAGCCTGGGCCATCTCATACCGGGCTGACACGTCGTCATATTCTTTCTTTGCTATGGCTTGCTCCTGAAACAGGATTTTATAGCGCTCAAAATCCTGTCTGGTTTTTTCCATATCTACCTGTGCGCTTTCAAGGCTTGCTTTAGCCTGGGCCTCACGTTCCTCCAGTTCACGGGCTTGAATTTTCAGCAAAAGATCTCCCTTTTTAACTGAACTGCCGGCGTCAACTTTTAGTTCAGTGATGTAGCCTCCGACCCTTGCAGCTATTTTGGCAGTATTCCTCGCCTGGATAGTTCCTGGAACAGTGACCTCCCCGGAGGTTTGGACCTTTTCGACCTTGACCGTTTTCATTTTTTTGACCTGAGGTTGTGGGAGTTTTGTTTCGCCTCCAGGGACCTTATGGTGAAAACCACCTTGCATCCAGACAAGGATCAAGATCAATGTGATTGCAGCCACTGCGGCGGTAAGTAATTTAAATTTATTCATCAAAACTCCATTCCTCTCATTTGAGGGCTTTTATGTTTTTAGGTGGACTGAGAATTTATTTCTCGACAAATTAGAGGAATCGAGGTTGCGTCATCGGCATGTTTCCAAAGAGCCCCTTCCGATGACGCAACTCATTGTAAAATTAGCGCATTGGACTAATTCTCGGTCATGATGAAATCGTCATATTCAATTTCAAATCTGAGTTTGTGTTTAGCTTCTTCCTGCGCTAAAGACAGAAAAAGTTTTTCAAGGTTATCATCTCCACAGGTCTCGGCCAAATTTGTGTAGAGTTTGAAAGCTTTTTTCTCTTTTTTCATGGCCAAAATCAGGGCCTGCTGGTAATCCATCTCAGGTCCTGGTTCATCAGCCACCAGATAGTCACCAATTTTCAGATCCAGGGCTTTTTTATTAGAGGCTCCCCATTTCTTCCCCGCTTTGATATCCTCAAGTTTTCTCTTATGACCCATCTCCTCTTTCGCAAAATTCTTGAAGATCTCACTCATCCATGGTCTTTCCATCTTTGCTGAGAGGTCATTGTAAAAATCATGAGCCTGTTGTTCGTTACCGATAGCAAAATCGAGGATTTCGTCAACTGAATTCCACTGTTTCATAACCTGCCCTCCAAAAGAATTGGTTTCTTACGAATACAATCACCTATCTTATACTTTTTAAAGCATCCAGAACCCCATCATAATCCGGTTCCTGAGCAATTTCCGGGACCAGTTGCTGATACCGGATTTTCCCATCCCTATCAATGACAAACACTGATCTGGCAAGCAATCGTAACTCTTTAATAAGTAAGCCGTAGGCCATACCAAAGGAAGCGTCCCTATGGTCAGACAGAGTGACAATATTCTGAATCCCCGCCGCCCCACACCATCTAGCCTGGGCAAACGGTAAATCCATACTGATGGTCAATATGGTTACCTCGCTACCCAAAACGGTTGCTTCTTGGTTAAATCTCCGGGTTGACATGTCGCAGACAGGAGTGTCCAAAGAAGGAACGGCAGAAATTATTAGCGTTTTGCCTTTAAAAGTTGATAGGCTTACTGGAGAAAGGTCATTGGCCACCACGGCAAAATCAGGCGCCGCATCTCCGATTTTCACCTCATTTCCCAACAAGGTGAGAGGATTTCCCTTGAAAGTTACCAGTCCTTTCCGTTCAGTCATTTAATAACTCCTTTCTCAGGCGAATTTTTTGCAGATACTGCATTCCCTTTGTCAATAAGATTCCTTTGACGAAAGCATAGCTTCATCGACCTTGCCTCTAAAAAGATGATAAGACCAAGTTTGATACGCTATCACGATCGGTACCATTATCAGGGCTACACCTAACATTATTTTCAGGGTCAACGGACTGGAGGATGAATTAAAGGCAGTAAGACTTAACATTGGATCAATACTTGATGGATAAAGATTAGGGAAAAGTCCAACCACTCCGAAGAGAACTGCAGTGACGATGGTCACGCCAGAACTCGCCCATGCTTTCCAGAAAGCATCTCTAAATATCAGCAATCTCGTTAGCAACAAGGATACTACCGTGATAAGGGGTAGAATAAATAACATTAGATTATTCAAATAATTTTTATACAACGAGGTTGAAAACCACGTTAAAGTAAGAAACACTACGGCAATAACTAAGAGAAAAATCCACAGGGAAGAAGCAGCGGCTTTAGCTCGGGCGTGAAGAGTTCCGTCCGATTTGATCGCTAACCATATAGCCCCGTGGACCAAAAATAGCGCTACGAATAGTAATCCTCCAGCGACACCATAGGGGTTTAACAATGTTAGAAGATTTCCCTGAAATACGTAGTTCTTGTCAAAGGGGATACCATGAAAGATATTTGCGAAAGCAACCCCGAAAAGCAACGCCGGAGCAAAGCTTCCGATAAACAGGCAAGCGTCCCATAGGGATTTCCATGATTGGCTGGCTACTTTATTTCTGAACTCAAAAGAAACCGCACGAATAATCAGGGCAAAAAGTATCATCAACAAAGGGGTGTACAACGTACTGAACATCACGGCATAAGTAGTCGGAAAGGCGGCAAAAGTCACACCACCCGCTGTGATTAACCAAACTTCATTCCCATCCCAGAATGGTCCCATGGCATTGTAAATAATTCTTTTTTCCTTATCGCTTCGGGTAATAAACGGTAGAAGCATGCCTAAACCAAAATCGAACCCGTCGAGCATGAAATAAATTCCCCAAATCAGTCCCCATAACAAAAACCATATGGTTTCAAGCATTTTAAATCTGCCTTTCTAAAATTCGAAAACTCGACATCACAGGTCTTCAAACAGGTTCAGGTCCTTGCTTGGCGCTGCGGGCCATCAACCAGATAGCCACTATCCCTAACAACGAGTATAGAATTATAAATGCTGCGAGCGAAACAGCGACCTGGGAACCGGCCAATGGCGAATGGGCTGCTGATGTCTTAAGGACACCATAAACGATCCACGGTTGACGACCAACTTCGGTTACAATCCAACCGAGTAAAGATGCCACGTAAGGTAAGGGAATCGAATAGAGCATTGTCCTCAGATAAATTGGACTTGACTCCAACTTGTTTCTTTTAAACCAGCCTATGACTGTGAGTAGGACAAACAGAAAACCTAGTCCTACCATGATCCTGAAGGCGGCAAAAACAATTGTTACAGGTGGCCGGTCCGGAAGAGGCCAGGATTTGAGACCTCGTATTTCAGCGTTCCAATCGCCTTTTGCTAAAAAACTCAAAAACTTTGGAATGTTAAATAATTCTACCACGTTTCGTTCATTCTTTTCATCTGGAATTAGAAGAAGCGAGAAATCTGCGCCTTTTTTGGTAACCCATTGAGATTCTACTGCGGCGAGTTTTTCAGGTTGCAATCTAGCCACTTCTTTTCCATTTATGTCACCCATAAAGACTTCGCCAATTGAAAAAATGAGCGAAAATACCAGGGCTATTCTGAACGATTTAGTAAAAAGGCTGATTTCATTTTTCTTAAGCAGGTGATAGGCGCTTATACCCATTACAAAAAAACCTGCGACCACGTAACCAGCAAAAACAGTATGTAAATAATTGGTTATCGCGTAATTCTGACTGATAACGGCTAAAAAATCGGTTAGCTCTGCTCTGCCCCCTCGAATTTCATAGCCAACAGGATGCTGCATCCACGCGTTAGCCGCTATTATCCAGTAGGCTGACATGTTAGACCCTATCGCTACGAGCCACATACAAATAGCATGTGTTCTCGGTTTCAACTTGTTCCATCCAAAAACCCACACACCCACGAACGTTGATTCGAGAAAAAAAGTTACTGTAGCCTCAATCGCCAGTATCGATCCGAAAACATCCCCAACATATTTCGAATAACCCGCCCAATTTGTCCCAAATTGAAATTCCAGAGTGATGCCTGTTACAATCCCAACCACAAAATTTATGAGAAACAGATGTCCCCAGAATTTAGTCATTTTTTTATACTCGGGGTTACCTGTGCGAACATACATGGTTTCCATTATTGCTACGAGAACGGCCAATCCCAACGTCAAAGGAACAAATATAAAATGAAACAGTGTTGCTACAGCAAACTGTAATCGGGATAAAAAGAGGGGGTCCATTATAAAACTCCTTTTTTGTGTCAGGAGAGGTTCGCCAACTGTTTGAAAATTGCGGGGAAACTCTTCCCCAAAATATCTAGAATATTTTTAATCACTCATTACTGAGAAGAAACTGCATTTTTAATGAATTCTGACACTTTAAATTTTCGTAACTCGGACTTCCAGAAGGTTTGAAATTCCGCATGATCGTCAAAAAGTTTTTTAACCTGATCTGCTTGGCTCCCCGCGGTCAGATAACAAATGGTGTAAGCGCTGAGACCCCTGATTGAAGGATCTTCAGAATCGAGATATTTCCATAAATGTGTTAGAGTCGGCTCCATGAGGTCTGGACGAACAGTGGACAATCTGGCGATTCCCCACAAAAGACCTTTTTGCAATGGCTCATATTCAAGGAAATTACCATTCTCATCAAGATAAGAAATTAAAATTGCATGATATTCGTCAGCTATCCTCTCGCTCTGAGCCATTATTTCACCCATAGCTTCAGGAGCCCCCCAGTCTATTCCACCAGACTCATCGTTGAGACTCCACATGAGACGGCGCATTATGACTCGCGCTGACTCCATATCGTCTCGGGCTATAAGGGCCACAACAGCTCCTAGCGCCGTTACGGCCCTCCATCTTACCTGTTCATCAGGATCGAGCATTAAAGATAATAATGGGTTCACAACTAATCTGCAGGGCAATCGCTTGATTTCTTCCAGACTGAAACCAAAATCGGGGCCTTTGATTAATTCCAAGACCTTTTTTTTCAGGTTTCGTCCGGCAATTTGCCTGCTCATCATATCGCTCGATCCCAAGATTTTATCTTCGAAAACTCATGCCGACACGGCGTCTTTTATTGCTGCGCCTAGCTCTCTACCAAGTTCGACACACTTTCGTAAATCTTCATGCTTCGGCGAAAACTGTACGTTGATACCTTCCCCAAAGACCTTCATTTTCATCTCTTCGAGAGATTTGACGAGTTGCTTTACAGCTTCTCCGCTCCAGCCGTAGGAACCAAATGCGGCTCCGAATTTGTTGAGGGGACGTAGGCCTTTCATGTAGCAAATCATGTCGGCCATTCTGGGCAGCATTCCATTGTTGAGCGTAGGAGATCCCAGCACAACCGCTTTTGAATCAATAATTTCGGTTATTACGTCGCTTCTGTGGTCCGTCGCCAAATTCATGAGCTTGACGCTTATCCCGGATTCGATCAGGCCATCACTGACGGCTTTAGCCATCATTTCAGTACTGTGCCACATCGTGTCAAATACGATTACTGCCTTGCGTTTACACTCCTGCCTACTCCATCTGTCATATGCTTCGACAATCTGAAGAGGATTGTCACGCCATATTAAACCGTGATCAGGAAGGATCATGTCAATTTTGAGATCCATTTTCTTGACATCAGCAATTAGCTTCTGAACCAGTCCGGAATATGGAAGCAGAATATTTGCGTAATATTTGACAGCGTGAGCCATAAGCTCCGATTTATCAACCTGATCGTTAAATCTTTCACTTGTAGCCCAATGTTGACCAAAAGCGTCACTGGATATTAACAGCCCATCTTCCTTGATATAAGAAAACATGCTGTCAGGCCAATGGAGCATACGTGTTTCGAGGAATGTGATAGTCCTTTTCCCTAACGAGATTTGCTGGCCAGACTCTACAACTTCGTAGGGCCAGTCATCTCTATGATAGTGATCTATCAGCGCCTTTTTCCCTCTGGATGAACAGAATACCTTTTCCGGTTTAATCGCCTCTATGATCTCTGGGACAGAGCCTGAATGATCGGGTTCAACGTGGTTTACAACCAGGTAGTCTATCTTGCTGGGTTCTATGACTTTGTAAATGTTGTGAAGCAAATCACTTTTAAACGGCTTTTTGACAGCGTCAAAAAGAGTCACCTTGTCATCCAGAATCAGGAATGAATTATAAGTAGACCCCTTTTTCGTTGAGTAACCATGAAAATCCCGCACATGCCAGTCTACCGCGCCAACCCAGTGCACTCCCTTTTTTATTTCAACAAGAGTTCGCAATTTTGTCCTCCAAAAATTTTGAGGTCACCATCTTTAGAAAATAGAAAAGAACCGTGGCTGCTGCAATCTTGCGGCATGAATGAAAACCTTGCCGAATCATTGAGCTGCTCAGGGATCTTTTTCTATTTCAGACAGGGATGAAAGTTCTTATTCAGGTGAAAATGAATCCTTGTCCGCTCCGCATACCGGACAGGACCAATCTGCAGGCAGATCGGCAAACGCCGTACCCGGCTGTACACCATTGTCAGGATCACCAACCGCTGGATCGTACACATAACCACATACTTGACATACGTATTTTTCCATCGTTCTTACTCCTCTTTATGTAATTTTCTTACCTAGCTTTTTTGCCCGAAATACTTTTTTACTTACTCCAATAAATTATAGGACCAGGTTCGTCATTTTCCGGTTATCTTTTTGCCGATTTCCCGTCCATAATCCTGCGCCATTTGCATTCCACCCTGAATGACCGCTGATTTAAGTCTTAGTGGTCCACCAACCATGTCCATTTTAAGGATGTTTTGCATAGTGTCGTAAATTCTGTCAGGCGCTTCCCCACTCCATCCGAATGCCCCGAAGGACCCCCCAACTTTGCCATCCAGATTCAGTTTGGCTGCCAGGAACAGAAGTGTTTTCATAGCCTGCATCATTTCGCCATGGTAAGTTGCAGATCCAAACACATACGCATCGTATCCTTCAAGATCTTCCTGTTTGGTTAGTTGAGTTGCAGAGATTACTTTTGCTTCCGCTCCAGTAAAACGGATCCCTTCAGCTATAAGGTCCCCTATGTTTTGAGTCTGACCGGATCTTGTGGCAAAAACAACAAGAGCCTTAGCCATAATTTTAGCTCCTTACAAATTTAATTTACGAATAAACCAATTCGAAACGATCTAGCCTGTTTCAATTTTACGCTTCACCTACTTACGTGAAATTTTTCACCACTTGCAGCCTTTTGACCTAAAACGAAAGCATCTTTAAGTATGTCGGCTCTTTCCTGTATAGCGGCTTTCGCTTCCATTGAACGAACAAACAGCCCTCCTTCATAGCTTTTGTCCAGGGCGTCAAAAAAATACTTTGCCACCATTTCTGAACCTTCGAACAAGTTGGTTCCCTTTGTGGCGCCTACTGCGATTAAATATCCGCGACCAGAATCATAATGTCGCTTTCTCTCGGGAGGTTTCTCGAGCATTCGTTTGTTCCAAAGAGCTTGACATCTATCTATCAAAGCCTTAGCTGTCGACGTGATTCCATAAAAGAACATTGGGCTTGCCAAAATAATGGCTTCAGATTCAATTAGGCGAGGATAGACAGCATCCATGTCGTCCCTGATCACGCATTGGCCTGTTTTATCACAGCCCCCACATTCACGGCACCCACTGATCTTCAAATCAAAAGAGCGAATGGTATGGATTTCTGCTCCTTGCGACTCAGCTCCTTTTAGGGCTTCATCCAATAAAATATCGCTATTACCACCTTTGCGTGGACTTCCGTAGATTCCCAAGATCTTCATAGTAGACTCAATTCCTGAAATTTCCGTTAATTGATCTTTCCGCGATGCAAAGTCAAAAAGTTATTATCTGATAACCCTCTTCCAGGTAATCACCCAAGCTCGGATGACCTGACATGTTGTCAGCAAGGGGTAAACCCTCAGCCACAACTGCATCAAGGACATTCATTTTTGATGAACACGCTTTGCAGACTGCGAACAAAAGACCTTCCCGCTTCACCTGAGAATAAAGATTATTGAAGGGATTGTCGCTGCGAGCCAAATCAGGTATCAGTTTGGTGGACGAACCCTCTATGACTACCCGTACGTCAAACCCTTTCTTCTTCATGTCCAAAGCGTTTAACAGCACATGGACAAAACACATTTGTTCTCCATTGAAAGCCACTAACGCAACCCGCTGCATATTGAAAGCTCCATTTACATCTTCTTGCCGGTAGCATTGAATAGTATAAAAAACTATCCCTTTAGCCTTGGATCCTGACCTGTCATTCCACATTCAGGAATGTAGCAGGTAACGTTAACAAACTCACATTTGTCCTTGCACGTTGGACAAGTTTCAACTGGCGCTACTCCCGGTTCAGCTTCGTAGGTATAGCCACACTTCGAGCATTTCCATGTTATTTTTTCCATTTCTTAAGACCTCCTTTATAATTTCTTACCTATTGCATTTATCTTTTCCTGGTTCCAGCCAGAAAGTTGAATCTGTCAAGTATCTCCTGAATTGTCTTGTCCATGAACCACCTGCCATTATCAAAAACTCCATAGTCAAATCCTAACATTGCCGACGATAACCTTGTAGAATTTGCATAGAAAAGCCATTGCTCAGTCCATTGTTTTTCAATGGCCTCATCGAAAGGATTTTTTTTGTCAGCAAGCTTTCGATCCCACGCTTTCATCATTATTTTAGTGGCTGTAAGTGTCATGGCGTCCGTAGTTTTAAGTGTGTTTTCAAACCTTCCCCAGTGACCTTGAACCCAATCGGGAGTGTGACAGGACAGGCAAACTTTTTGCAAAGTTTCCTTCCTGATTTTTTGGTCTTCAGGCCCGATTAGATAATCAGTGGCGGATATTCCAGAATATGTTGTGGGTAGAGGCAATCCATCGGCATTCCTGATTAGTGACGTATCAGGCGCCTTAGGATGCGGATGAGCATATATCAACCCAAAAATCCTCCATGGAAGTCGATCATTCATCTGATGAGTACGGTTTACAATGACTGATCCTTCCTGATTTACGATAAGGCTCACATGACAGGTTGCGCAGGTCGGGGCTGAGAAATCTTTCCCTACCGTCCAGGGGACAGCTTTAAGATTCCACTGTTTATGTAGCGACGAGAATATGGCCCCGTGCTTGCTAACGGAATAGACCTTGTATGCTGGGACGTCCGGACCTTTGTGACACTGGGAGCAAGTGTATGGTTGCCTGGCCATTTCTATTGAAAACTGATGGCGTGTATGACAAGCGGAGCAGGACCCCCGGCTATTGTCCGGATTCAAACGCCCAACTCCATCATTTGGCCAGCCTGACATTTGGACAAATTCCATGTCTCCATAATCGGTAGATCGGGCCTGTCTACTGATCACCTTCAGATCTGTGCCATGGCAGGAATAGCAGGACTCTGAATTTGTCTGACGATCAGGTTCTTCAATCGTCGTGCCGTTTTTACTAAGTTTCTGCACACCGTTAATAGTGTTCATCAG
>JBMFSZ010000016.1:0-17719 GCA_049967315.1 Desulfomonilaceae bacterium | reverse complement strand
ACATAAAGACCCCGGCTCTTTTAATAGCGCTTGTATTATGGGTGAGTTCCGCTCTAGACGCGTTTTTGTATAGAAGTTCGTTTCTTGTCATGGCGTTACTAGTTTCGTTGTTAAGTTTTGGCGCAGGATTCCTTGGGTCTTTTCTAATACTGCCCAATCTTGATATATAATAAATTGTGCTATTTTTTGCGCTCTTTCTCCTGATTGCTATCTCATCCGATGTTTTAAGCCAATAATTTATGTCTGATCCCTTGCTTGAAATCAGAAATCTAAAAGTCGTCTTCAGTTCTGAGCGCGGAATAGCGGTCGCTGTAAATGATGTGAGTTTGACTCTAGACTATGGACAGACCCTTGGTCTTGTCGGGGAATCCGGATGTGGGAAAAGTGTTACCGCCCTGTCCATAATGAGGCTTGTTCAATCTCCACCGGGAGTAATTGCAGATGGTGAGATACTTTTCGAGGGCAGAAATCTACTGAAATTGTCGCCGGCAGAAATGCGTTCCTTACGGGGAGATGATATATCCATGATTTTCCAGGAGCCAATGACCAGTTTGAACCCAGTTTTCCGGGTAGGGGACCAGATTGCTGAAGTTTATCGCTCACATCGGAAATTCAATAAAAGACAGGCTTTGGAAGCCTCAATCGAGATGCTGAGGGTGGTTGGAATACCCTCACCCGAACAAAGAGTTAAAGACTATCCCCATCAAATGAGTGGGGGTATGCGCCAACGGGTTATGATTGCAATGGCGCTAGCTTGTGATCCAAAACTTATGATAGCAGATGAGCCTACTACTGCTTTGGATGTTACGATACAGGCTCAGATCCTGGACCTGACTAACGACATAAAACATAAAAAGAATACTGGAATCATTTTAATCACCCACGACTTAGGGGTTGTCGCAGAGATGGCCGACAAAGTGGCCGTAATGTATGCGGGGCTTATAGTTGAACAAGCCGATGTGAACACTCTCTTTGCGCAACCTCTCCATCCCTATACTATGGGCCTCATGAAATCTGTGCCAAGATTGGATGAAGGATCGAGAGCCAAGAGAGGCAGACTTTATATGATCCCAGGAATGGTTCCTGACCTAATCAACCTTCCCAGCGGTTGCGTATTCAGGGAAAGATGTTTTGAGGCTCGAGAGATTTGTCTTGAGCCACCCAAACTCGAACTGAAGAGTTGCGGGACTATGGTTCGTTGCTGGATGAGATAACTTTTTTGCATGAGGACGTACAGGATAAAGGAGTTTTTTCGATGAACGAAGCTTCAAGCGTTGACGCTTACCGGATCAAAGATTCAGGTAGCTACGTAAAGATCAAATATCGCGTCAGGATAGTCGGCGGACCAATTCTTAAGGGTTCCCCAGAATTAGAAATTATGGATTTCGTGACGGGTTACAAGCATGTTATTCCGGGGCTGGAAAAAAGACTTGTCGGTGAAACGAAAGGCACAAAGCTTACATTTGACGTTCCAGCTGAGGAGGCATTTGGGGTTCGTGATGAATCGCTTGTTTTCTTGAAGAAAATTGAGGAGTTTCATTTTCCCCCGGGAATTAGGCCATATGCGGGCATGGAAATACCGGTCTTGTGCGACGCGGATTCAGCGCCCGATACTGTAACAATTAAGGATGTCAGGGACGACGGAATAGTTATTGATTTTAACCACGCTCTAGCCGGGTTTCCCCTCGGTTATGAACTTGAAATCATTGAGGCTCGGGCTTCCCGTCAATCCGACGTTTGTGCGGAATGGGACAGGAAAACCGATGATGACAATCAGTGTGGGTGCGCCCCTGCTGAAATAGTTTTAGGTGAGGACTCTTAAATGAAAGTTTTCATCACGGGGGCAAATGGGTTTGTAGGGTCAGCGTTGTCAGGATTTTTCTCCGAATGCGGCCATGAAGTGTTCGCTTTAGTCCGCAACCCCTCCAAGGCGGTGGGGCTTCCCACGAGCGTCAAAATTGTTTTGGGGGACCCATCGAAACCGGGCAAATGGCAGGAAGATCTCCACAAATATGACCTTTTCATAAATTTGGCTGGCGCCAGCATATTCCATCGATGGAACGATGATTACAAGAAGTTGATCAGGAACAGCCGTATCAACACAACTAAAAACCTTGTCCAGGCAATACCGTCAAACACCACCCTTTTAAGTACATCGGCCGTCGGCTATTACGGCATGAAAGGTGATGAGGAGTTGGACGAGTCCTCGAAATCAGGGAACGATTTCCTGGCGAAGGTGACAGCAGATTGGGAAGCTGAAGCTATGGAGGCTATTAAGAAAGACGTAAGAGTGGTCATCACAAGATTTGGCGTAGTTTTAGGCCCAAATGGTGGCGCCTTGGGCGAAATGTTAAGACCTTTCAAATTCTTTGTAGGTGGGCCAATCGGCAATGGGCGTCAATGGTTATCCTGGGTACATGTCAAAGATCTGTGCCGAGCCGCGATGTTTGTAACGGCACATCCGGAAATTCAGGGACCAGTGAATTTCTGCGCTCCTAACCCGATAAGAAATAGGGACCTTGCCAGACATATTGGGGATATTCTGGGAAGGCCTTCTTTTCTCCCGGCCCCTGGATTCATAATAAATCTTATTCTGGGCGAATTTGGATCAGTCATACTTAAAGGACAAAAAGTTCTACCCAAAAAGCTTTTGAGTCATGGATTTTCGTTCAATTTCCCGGATATCAAATCTGCTTTGATAGACTTACTTGTGTGATCAAATATTGGTCGTACACGTAGCCACGATGCCAGAATCAGATGACCGACATTAGACGAATTTTTGGCAGGCCAATATTAGCTTTAGCGATTGCTGGCCTTTGACGTATCAAGGATGAGCTTGAAAAAGACAGAAGTCCTTCCGCCCATTGGGTACTTCCTTTACTGGAAGCCAAATAGTGAAGATGGTCCCATCTGCGTCCGATTTAACTGAAATTGATCCGCCGTGATCTTCGACTATCTTCTTGCTAACGGTCAGACCTAAACCTGTTCCGTGCTCTTTGGTTGTGAAGAATGGATTAAAAACATTCTGAAGCGTTTCAAGAGGGATAACAGGTCCGTTGTTTCGGATTTTCATCTCAAAGAATGTTTCCGACGCCAATGCCCCGATCTTTAAGGCCTTGTCGCTGGGAATCGAAACGCCCGTCTCCAGGTCGATTGAACCACCCCTAGGTGAAGCGTCAATTGCATTCGAAAGAAGATTCAGGGTCAACTGTTGAAAACGACCCGGGTCGAGCGGAATTTCTCCAATCTCAGGGCCGAGATTGACATTTAGGGAAATGTTTTTCTCTGCAATTCGACTCTGGGTTATACCAAGAATATATTGTATGAGATCGTTTGGATTTACTTTTTGGAATGCTATGTTCTCACGTTTAGTGAATTCGATTAGCCGATCTAGTATTTTTTCTAGTCTATGTATCTCAGAGATAATGATCCGGACATATTGCTTTTGATGATCTACGTCGATGGTTACATCACCTTCAAGCGCTTTTGATAGCCGCCTCGCAAACCCTCCAATTATTGCAAGAGGCTGACGGAGTTCATGAGCTACCTCGGCAGTATGATCTTCAATAGCTTTACACTTTCCTGATTCAACTATGTGTTCGTAAAGTTCATCAATTATCTTAATCTTTTCGACAAGAGCAGCTTTGGACGACTTTAATTCTTCTTCCAGTTTGCGACGAATTGTTCTGTCCCGCATAACACCGTCGAATCCTAGAGATCCCCCTGTTTCATCGAACGACAATTTGATTCTGATTCTAGCGTACTTTCTTGCTCCATCTGAGTCAATTACCGCCACTTCCTCATCCCATATAGACTCAGGGCTAAGATCCGAGATACTATCAAGCCTCGCTCTGTCCTCAGGAGCAACATAGTCCTTTAGCGGTGTTTCGAGAACATGACTGACGGAATAGCAAAGGAATTTCTCCACTTGTGTGTTTACAAAGGTAAAATTCCCTTGAGGATCCAAAGAAAAAATTACATCCGGGGACTGTTCAACAAGATTTCTATACAATCTTTCCGAATCTTTGAGCCACATGAGGTCACGTTTTTTTTGCGTGACGTCGACAGACAATTGACTAGCCCCAATAACTTCACCGGCGTCATCCAGGATAGGGGTAGAAGTGTTGTCTAGCCATATGGGCATGTTATTCTTGTCATATCTTATTTCTTCACTTTGTGCGCTCTTGGCCCCCCGAACCACCTGAGCTACCGGACACTCTGGGCAAATCTGCGATTTCTTGCAAATAGATTCGTAACATTTTTTACCTGTTGGGTCCCCAAATGTTTCCTTCAAGAGGTCGTTGGCAAATGTGACAGTGAAATCTCTGTCAACTTCCCAATACATCTGCCCTGCAGCTGTGAGTAGAAACCCAAAATCACGTTTGATCGAAGTATCTGACACTCCCGCCTCCGCGGTAATATTCAAATATGCGGCTCAAGGCCACCGAACTGATTATGTTCGGAGACAATATGTTTGTCCATATTTATGTTTCACCATGGTTAACGCCGCATAATTTGATGTTTGTGGCCATATCCCTGTCAATGATACCTGGCCAGAATCTGGCCTACATGTTTGTCACCTTGCAACGTGTAGAAAAGGCTCTTTTCATCTCGCATGTCGTCTCGCAATTTAGGTGCAAATCTTCCCGGATTAGAGCCTAGAGCGGCGGCAAGGTTTTTGTAGACTTCCTTTTCATCATTCAAGCCGGCATAAATTTCCGCTAAAAGATAGCTATTTAACCCACGATCCTCTCCTTTTGTCGAATCATCCGCCTTTAGAGAGTTTTCATTTATACTTGAAAGAACTTTCCTAGCCCTGTCGTATTCCCCAAGGACAACAAATGTCCTAGCGATGAGAATAAGATACATCTGGTTATTTTCGTCCGCGGCCGCCGCATCTTTGTAGAAGCCGAGGGCCGCCTGATACTTCCCTGTCAGATAGTTTAAATTTCCTATATTAGCAAGAACCTTTGCTCTTTCTTCAGGCTTAACAGTTAGACTTAGGGCCTTCTCAAATGATTTCATTGCATGGACATAATCTCCAGAGTTTTTGTAACTTATTGCCAACGCGTTAAATGCGGAAGAATCTGTAGGGTCCTCCTCAGTGAATTTTTTCAACGCTTCTATCGCTTCAGGGAATTCTTTTTCGCGAGCCAGTCTTATGCCCTTCTCTTTTAGATTTTCAGAAGTTGTGGGTATTTGTTGGAACTGTATATCATCCATGTCGAACACTGTTTTTTGACTCGTAAATTTTTGTGCGCAACCTGGAAAAAACAGAATTAAGTAACCCAAAAAACAGAGAGTGAATAACTTAACCAATTTCGAGATTTCCTCTATGGATCATATCAGGAGATCATAACCATTCAGAGAAATTAAACCTGAAATTCATTCACGCCGCAAACATAGCTGATTCATCACGTTGTTTCAACAGAGTCCCGGTTAATTGTCAAACTGGTTTAAATCAAATGACAAATTGCTCATAAATGATAATTTAATTAAAATTAAATAAGTAACTTATTAATTATTAAATTTATATCTTATATGTTTGTGCAGCCGAAGTTTGATGTGCTAGTCTAGTGGTTCATATCGACTCTGGGGGAGGATGATGCCTCGACGATTAACCTATACGCTGATTTTCGACTATCTGGTCTATCTTTTAGTAGTGCTCACAGAGAACTTCCTGAACATTGTTCCGGAGTCATGGGCCCGGGCATTCGGAAGGTTCCTTGGTCGAGTGGGCTGGCTTGTTTTGCCTGATCGAAGGAATGCCGTAATAGAAAATTTGACGATTGCCTTTGGGAAGGAGAAATCTCAACAATGGATTCGCAAAACAGCTATCAAGAGTTTCGAACATTTAGGCTTACTGGTAGTTGAGTTTTTCCTCATTAGACGATGGACGCAGAAGGACATGGCCGAACGGATTAAGATTCAAGGCAAACATGATTATGACCTTGCCCTGTTACCGGGAAATCACGGAATTTGTCTCCTTACATCACATTTCGGTTGTTTCGAAGTCAGCGCCGCGACCTGCAGGTTTCTGGGCATAAAGACAAATCTTTTCGCCACAGGCCTGAAAAATCCGTTCCTTACCCGTTATCTCTTCACCAGAGCTGGCAAAGACGCGTCAATCAGAACCTTCCCCCACAAAGGCGCAGTGAAGAGTCTTTTGGAAATTCTGACAAATGGGGAACTCGTGGCGATGTTGGGAGACCAAAGGGGTGACGCCGAAAGGGGAATATTCGTAAATTTCTTTGGTTCCCCTGCTCCGGCTAATGAAATCTTCGCTCGCTTGGCAATCGACACTAAGGCCAGGATATTGCCCATCTGCACATACCGTTTGGACAACGGAAACTACTTGACCACATTAGGCCCAGACATTGAGTTTGAGCCTACTGGTGACCGAAAAAACGATCTCATCACTCTCAGTCAAAAATATCATGACCTTTTCGAGAAGTGGCTCAGAATAAATCCGGAACAGGGCTTCTGGTTTCAGCGCAAATGGCGCAGGAAACCTTCCTCAAGGAGAAGAAGAAGGAAATCAAGCTAGAAGCCTCTCCTGAAGAACTTTACAAAGCCTTTTGTGGAGCTTTAATTCTTTTCTTGGCCGGCTTGCTGGTTTTTGCTGTGGCATTCTTTTTCTTATTGGAAGCCGGTTTCGGCCGCACTGTTATCTTTTTCTTCTTCTCTACGGGCTTCTTGACTTTTTCCTTTTTCAAAGGAGGCGGTTGGTCTTTAAGTTCTCTTGTTTCTGAGGTGGCTGATACTTGCGCAGTTTCAGGTGGTTCGCCAAACTGGTTTATTACAGCTTTTGCCTCGATGGTTAATCTGTCTATAGCCCAGCAAATTTGTGGGATCAAAAGAGCCTGCGTCAGCTTGTTCCAGGTGTCAGGTATGACGCCTCTCTGGATGAGCGGAGAGCAGTCACACTGCTCATGCCCCGGCGTGTAAACACCAACAGCCATACTGTTTGAAGAAAATGCGAACATTGCGGCTACGCAAAGTAGCGACACCAGGAAATATCGCATCATAATTCTCCTGATTACATGGATTTGATCATATTTTATCAGAAATGACGCAAAAAAATCAACAAGTCGTTTCATGAGTAGGGCAGCATTGCGATTGGCCGCATTTTTTGGTATTTTGTATTGTTATTAATTTGAATTCCCACATAGCTTCTTCAGGAGTTGTTTATGACCGAGGATCTGCTCTCCAAGACCTTTAATCCATCTGAAATCGAACCCAAATGGTATGCTTACTGGCTCAAAAATGGTTACTTTTCCGGTGACGAAAATAAGACCGGTCGTGAATACTCCATAGTCATCCCACCCCCAAACGTTACCGGTTCACTTCACATGGGTCATGCGCTAAATAACACGCTTCAGGACATACTGATTCGCTATCATCGGATGAATGGTTTTAACACTCTGTGGATGCCTGGCATGGATCACGCTGGTATTGCCACACAGAACGTAGTGGAACGTCAATTAGCCCAGGAAGGCTTGACCAGAAACGACTTGGGCAGAGAGAATTTTATCGAAAGGGTGTGGGAATGGAAAGAGCATTCCGGCGGTGTCATTATTAATCAGCTGAAGAGACTCGGGTGCTCATGCGATTGGGACCGACAGCGCTTTACCATGGACAAGGGTCTTTCTAAAGCCGTCCGTGAAGTTTTTGTAAAACTCTACGAGGAAGGACTAATTTACAAAGGGGACTACATTGTAAATTGGTGCCCAAGGTGCCACACGGCGCTTTCGGACCTTGAAGTCGAACACCATGAAACTCAGGGGTCGTTGTGGCATATAAAATACCAAATTGAAGATTCAGACGAATTTCTGGTGGTAGCCACCACCAGGCCTGAAACCATGTTGGGAGACACGGCAGTAGCCGTTAATCCCGCTGATCCCAGGTATTCGGCATACATCGGGAAACACGCCATACTACCCATTGTTGGTCGAAAGTTACGGATAATAGCCGACCCAATTGTTGCCATGGATTTTGGCACTGGAGCCCTTAAGGTTACGCCTTCCCACGATCTGACAGACTTCGAACTTTCGGTTAAGCACAATCTCGACAGAGTTACCATTATGGATGCAGACGCAAAGATCAACGAACTGGGATTGCGTTTTCAGGGATTGGATCGCTATGCGTGCAGGGAACAAATAATAGCAGAACTTCAAGAGAAAGGTTTTTTGGAAAAGATCACCCCATATACCGTAGGGCTTGGGAAATGTTATCGATGCAAAGAAGTTGTCGAGCCCTTAATTTCCAAACAATGGTTCGTCCGCGTAGAGCCACTGGCAAAAGAGGCGTTGGCAGCGGTCCAGCAGGGGAAAACTCGTATAATTCCTGATCATTGGGTAAAAACCTATTATGAGTGGATGAACAACATCCGGGATTGGTGTATTTCCAGACAAATATGGTGGGGACATAGGATCCCAGCATGGACATGTCAGGATTGCGGAGAAATAATAGTTTCCTCAAACACTCCCTCACATTGTACCAAATGTAACAGTGTCGCCATTCGACAGGAAACTGACGTTCTGGACACCTGGTTCTCTTCTGCGCTATGGCCATTTTCTACTATGGGGTGGCCGGACAAATCCCCTCTATTGGAAACGTTTTACCCGACTTCCTGCCTGGTCACCGGATTCGATATCCTTTTCTTTTGGGTAGCAAGAATGATGATGATGGGCATCAAGTTCATGGGTGACGTACCGTTCAAGGATGTTTATATCCATGCCCTGGTTAGAGATGAATACGGTAAAAAGATGAGCAAATCTCTGGGCAACGTTATTGATCCACTCATGGTCATGGATAAATACGGAACTGACGCATTCAGATTTACTTTGGCGGCCTTGGCTGCTCAAGGAAGGGACATACGGTTATCGGAAAACAGAATTGAGGGCTACAGAAACTTCGTCAACAAGCTGTGGAACTCTGCAAGATTTACATTGCCTCACGTTGGCAAGATAAAATCTGGTGAAAGATTGAGCGATTTCTCTGATTTTTCACTGCCTGAGCGCTGGTTGATCTCCAGGTTGAACAAAACCATTGAAGCAGTGAAGAACGCCGTTGAATCATATGCGTTTAACGATGCGGCACAAGGTTTGTACGAATTTTGTTGGCATGAATTTTGTGACTGGGGACTCGAGATTTCTAAAATCCCACTAGCCGACCCAGATCCTAAAATCTCTTCCAGATCTGCTATGGTGTTGATTCACACTCTCGACAGTGTCTTGAGACTTTTGCACCCGTTCATACCTTTTGTGACTGAAGAAATTGCCTCAAAACTCGCCTCAGGAGCGGATCCTATCATAAAAGGGCCTTACCCAATATCGGACAAATCCTTGATCGACGAAACGGCAGAGGATGACATGGGTTTTTTGATGGCATTCATCACTTCCACAAGAACCCTGAGAGCCGAAATGAATGTCGCTCCAAATAGGAGTCTCCCGGTTTCGGTCGTATGCACTTCAGCCGATCAGATCAATCTCATCAGGGAAAACCTTCCAATGGTTTTAAACTTGGGCAAGATTTCAAACCTTGAAATTTCTGAATTGACCAGCGCTTCGGAGCCACCTCCCAATAGCGTCACCGCAGTGGTTTCAGGCGCCAGAGTTTACATTCCATTGAGTGGAATAATCGATGCTGAAGCTGAGATCGAACGACTAAACAAGGAGTTACAAAAGGTCAAAGCAGAGTATGATTCTGTGGATAAAAAATTGCAGAACCAGAATTTTATTTCCAAGGCCAAACCCGAAGCTGTCCAGAAGCAGCGAAATCGACAAATTGAATTGTCTACCAAGCTGGCAGGCTTACAGGACGCGCTCAACAAGACACTGGCTATCAGGAATTCCTGAACTAAGCACGGATTGAGCACGTTGAATCATCGAGTCAAACTAAAAAATGTTTAAGCCGAATTTGATAGTTCTGGAACAGGCAGAATCAACCCAGGAAATTGCAAAGCGTATGGCCGCAGATGGAGCGCCTTCCGGGACGGCCATCATGGCGATCAATCAGACCAATGGTCGTGGGAGATCTGGAGCTGAGTGGCACTCCCCTCCGGGGAAAAATGTCGCCCTTTCGGCTATTGTCAGGCTTTCACTTGATGTTTCCTGCGCTCCACTCATAGGGCTTTTAGCCTCGATTTCCGTAGCCACGCTAGTCGAAAATCTTTGTAATCCTCTTAAGGCCTATTTGAAATGGCCTAACGATGTTCTAATTCAAAATAGAAAGATCGCGGGCATTTTGCCCGAAGCCCGAATAGTTGAAAATAATCTTGAATTCATTATCTTAGGTATCGGAATCAACATAAATTCTAGTCCGGCCGACTTTCCTGAACATTTGAAAGACTCTCTCACGTCAAGTTTGATGCTAACTGGCAGGGCCTTTGATATTAAAGATGTCGGAAACCGGCTACTCGAAACGTTGACCCGTTCGGTAACCGAGGTTGAGAACGAAGGGGTGGACTTTGTTCCACATGTCTGGGAAGAAAGGTGGCTGCACAAAGGATGCCAGTTGACTCGTGACAATCTCAGTGGAATCGCCACCGGAATTGATTCGGATGGGTCACTTCTGCTTGAACTGGATGATGGAACAATTGCAAAAGTTTGTTCGGGCCCACCATTATCAGCAGGACCGATCCCGAAGCGTTGGAAAAATTAAAATAGCATCCAAAATTAACCGTATAAAGGACCGTTTAATGAATTTCCATTCTGAATCGGGCCCTGACAACGCTGCTTCGATAGCTCGATCTCTTTCTTCAGTTTCTGGGAAAACTGTAGTGGCATTGATTGGGGCATGTGTACTTTTCAGCGCCGCGGTTTTCACGTTTACCTATGGCCTAGAGTTTTTAAAGCTGATCCAGACCGTAGCTGAAAAATTTGATCTCTATTGTCCGGAGATCTCGATAGTCGCCGGGGAGGCGACAATCAGGGAGAAACAGCCTTATTTGGTGCAACTGCCGGAAGGCGTTAACTTCAATATTGTGATTGACACACGCAAGGACCCTAAGCCTAATCCTCTTTCTCAGCTGAACGAAAATTCACCTGGTTTGGCTCTGTTACGAAACTCTCTGATATTAAAAAACGGTCAAGAGACATCCAAAATAAACTTAGACAAATTTCCTGACCTGACGATAAATTCGCAGACATTAAAAGCAGCTGTAAATAACAACAAGACGACGATCCTGGTTTTCCTGGGCATGGCCAGTCTTATTTATTATGGAATTAGTAAAATAGTTCAGACGATTTTATGCTCTGTGGCCATATTGTTGGTAACTCGATATAGTTCCATCCCGTTCAATTTTGGTAAATCTTTCAAGTTGGCGTCGTTTATCATCTTACCTGCTACGTTGGTTGATCTGATACTTCGGTCACTAGACATTCTTAATAGCTCACAATTATACATATATCTTAGCTGCTATGCGGGTGTCATGTTCTGGTTGGTCAAAGATCTGATAACAGATTCTTCCTGGCAAAATACACCTGAATAGACACGGACGAAATGGAGGCAATTTTTCATGGAATTTTTCCTGAGTGTTATTGGAATGGTTTTGGTTATAGAAGGAATTCCCTATTTTGCAGTTCCTGAAAAGATGAAAGAAGTTTTGCAAATGGTTCAGGTGCAACCAGACAACGTTTTACGCGTGTTCGGAGGGATTCTGATGCTTGTCGGGTCGATGATTGTTTATTTGGCCAAACTCGGTGGAAGCGCTTCAATAGGATTTTAGTAAATCATAGCCTGTCATGAACATGAATCTGGAATACAATACACGAGACCAGAAAACCGATGAAGCTAACGAAATCCCGGTGGAATTTCTTTTGTCAACTTATTCATACCATTTGCCACCGGAATTGATTGCGAATACCCCTGAACAAAACCGTGACCAATCCAAACTCCTTAGAATTGACCGCAATTCTGGAGCCCTGAATCATTATAAATTCTTTCAAATACCCGACCTCTTGTCCGAAGGGGATGTTTTAGTAATAAATGAAACTAAGGTAATGCCGGCAGCCCTAAAAGGTAAAAAGCTTACGGGTGGGGCAGTCAAGCTTCTGGTAATCAATCCTGGATCGTTGGCAAGCTGGACCGACGATACGAAGGAACCAGTATACAGAACATGCCTTTTTAAATCTAGTGGGAGGCTCAGAAGTGGCAGCGTTATTGAAGTTGGAGATGGAATTAGACTGGTCTTTGAGCAACAGATTGCACCGGGCCAGGGATTGTTTAGATTCCCTGTCAGTGAGGAAGATTTTCCGCGGTTTTTAGAGAACTATGGGTCAACTCCCCTTCCTCCTTACATAAAACAGGATCGAGATTCAAATACCAACAACAAGGAGCGTTACCAGACTGTTTATTCAAAGGTTCCTGGGTCCGTAGCTGCGCCCACGGCAGGTCTCCACTTCACCGATCATACGATCGAAGCTTTGAAGAGCCGTGGAATCACAATAGAAAGGATCACTCTACATGTCGGACCAGGCACCTTTATCCCAATCAGAACAAGAGACATACGATTGCATAAAATGGAAACCGAGACTTATCATATATCCAAGGCTACGGGAAAATTCCTTGAGGAATGTGTGACCTCCGGACGGCGAATAATAGCTGTCGGTTCTACCTGTTTACGGGCGCTAGAGGCGGCTTATAAAGTCGATCAGGGATTCATCACAGGCACAGCCCAGACCAACCTGTTTATTGTACCCGGCTACCAGTTCACGGTTGTAAGCGGAATGATAACGAATTTTCACCTCCCGAAATCCACGCTCTTAACGCTAGTCTGTGCTCTTGCGGGTACCCAAAATATACTTCGGGCATATGAAACCGCAATTTCATGTAACTACAGGTTTTACAGTTACGGAGACGCCTGCCTTATTATTTAATATCATTACACTTTGCTGTTTATGTACAAAAAAGGCGGGACCCCCTCTGGGGCAACGGGTAGGACACTTGGCGAGTATCTACGGAAGGTATATTTGGTAGGACTGATGCAGGTGGGCAACTTCTAGTAAGATATGAATTATTTGTCAAGCATTTTTTACTAAAGATTGTCATCTTATTGTTAAGACGATAAATAAATGATGAACCTTATGTCCAGATTTAATGGTCAGCCACAATTATAGTTTTCAAAGCTAGCTTATCTATTCAGGCGCATTAATGATTTTTGTTGATGTAGGACATCTACCTCGATATGACTTTAGTCATACAAACTATCAGCTTGGTATCGCTTAGCCTTGATAACTTCAAAATGAGAGCCATGATTAAATTGATTCAATTTTAGAAAGTATCTTCTGAAAGCGCATGGCAGCGATGGTGTGTCGATTCAACACACTCAATGTCAATCGTTCTCGAGGAAGGAAGTTCCAGTCTATTAATATCTGTTTCTAAACGGTTGTGAACTGCCAGTTGTGAGCATTCCGATAATGTAAAGGCATGATGAACAGATACACTCAGTGGGCTCCCTTACCAAACGCAATGAATGTCGAGATAAAGGAGCCTTTTCCGATATTAGATCCCCGCTGAGAGACAATAAATTTAGTTTAGCACTATTAGGGCATCCACTGCCACAGGCAAGCTATCCTCAATTATGAGAGGATTTATGTCGATCTCCTGGATCCTATCGTTTTCGATTCCTAATCGACCGAGATTAATTAATATTTGCTCAAGACTTTTCAAGTCTACCGGTGGCATGCCCCTGAAGGAACCCAGTAGCTTGCGGCTCCTAATTTCATTTATCATTTCAATAGCGTCACGTGTCTGAAGGGGAGCTACACGAAAAGACACGTCGTCAAGGGCTTCGGTCAATATGCCGCCTAGACCAAACATGACACAAGGTCCAAATTGTGGATCTCGGGTCATGCCAGCCAAAAACTCTCTTTTTCCCTTGGCCATTTTTTGGACCAGAGTGGCAGCGCCTCTAATTCCAGCCATTTGGGACAAAATCTGCCGAAACGCGCTCAACGCCTCTCCCTCAGTTTTTAAATCCAAACGGATTAGATCCAGGTCTGTTTTGTGGGTGATATCTGGCGCGCAGCCCTTCACGGCTACTGGCAACCCAATAACATCCAGGGCCGATTTTAATTCATCTTCGTTTCGCACCAACACTTCCCTAGCTACTGGTATCCCATAATCAGACAAAACACGTTTGGATTCATACTCCGAAAGTGTTTTTCGACCTTCAGATAAAGCTAACTCCAAGATGTTCATTTAACGCTCCTTGTTACGCTTACACTATATTTTGATTTACATTCAGATTCAACAATATTGCGTGATGGAAAAAAGTTCTTGATTCCTATGAACTAAATGTTTAGAGGTAAAAAACAGAAGCAGCGAAAAGGGGAGTGAATTTTTCAAAAATCCTTGTATTTCCAGAAATGAGTGATTAATATCATATTCGTTCTTGAACCCTTGAGAAAACAAATATCCCTAGTATAGCTGAAGTTGACTGGGAGGCGTGTTTACATTATTCGAGAAACACATCGATACTCACAGTCCTGCAGTGGTAGCTTCCAATGGGACCAGACAGGTAATCCCGACAAGGGTGCTTTTGGGTAAGAGCAGACAGTTTGTATTCCTTTTGCAAATACAAAGAGTGACTCACTAAACTGCGCTCGCTGAAGTAGTTAGCGCCTACGTAATGAGGAGAAGAGACATGGCCAAAAAACCTCCCAGAAGGGACCCTATCATCGTATACAAGAGAGAAGAAAAAGGGCTCAAACCGTTTTTACAGGGAGCTAGAGGCCTCAGATTCGGGCCAACTCCTCAAAAACAGAAAAAAATCAAGGAACCTAAGGTAGTTGTACCCGAAAAGGTTAAGGAAAATTTGGCCAACCTCGAGGAAATTAACAATTTCCCGTCACCTGAGCGGGAAATTGCAAAAGCATGCTATTATATGTGTTTTCTGGTTCATGAAACCAAGACTACCAATGAACTTTTTCCCCTGAAACATAACGTCCTCGAGAAAATTTTTAAAAGTGGACATAGTTGTTTGACCGTGAACTACGTGCGCCGGGGAGATAGGGAGATCTACACACTATCTCCAGAAGCTAAGAAAAGGTGGGAAACTGAAACTGGATCAAACAAGCATCACATCAGAATGTATCTCTCTCAAAAATGTAAAGTCGATTATGAAGAAGGCTACTTTGATCTTTATCATTTTCACATCGTAATGGAGCCCTTCAGATTTTCTTTTTATCTACCTATCCACCAAGCCCCCTGGATGGATAAGAGACGCATCTCAAAAAGAAAGTTTCATTACCCCCAGACCGTTGAATATGGCCTGGTTAAGGGTAAGGTCATAACAACATCTCGCAAAGCCACCATGGTACCACTTGAAGAGATAAAATCGGAATTCCAGAAACTTTTGGACCTTGAAATTATAAAGAAAAAATAGAACAAACATTAACTCTTTTGCATCTTGCAACTGAACAAGGAAATACAGCCCTTTGAAATTAAAGGATTTCATAAGTAGAAGTATTTACCGCTTAAAAGCAGGTTTGGTTCCTGTTCCATCGCAAAATCAAATCCACAAATCAGCCAAGTTAGTGCTCAAGTGACCAATTAAATCGTGCGCTGCTTACAGTCTTTCAATTTATGCGTTCACGTCTTGTGAATTTCGGAGGGGAGACCTCGGTACATATATCGAGGTCTCTTGGGAGGGGTAGAATGCGGCTATTTTTACAGACAGCGCCCCAATAAAATGGTTCCAACATTGCGTGTAAATTGATGAACAAATTTTCTGCTAAAGCTAAAAAATACTCGACACTTTGTTTAAAACTTGTTCGAAAGATGGGGTACTTAAAAATCGTTTATTGTAAAGACATTGACTTAGAGAGTGACCAAAAAAATCGTGAACAGCAGGATGATCTGGACAATCAAAGAGGTCCTCAACTGGACTACTCAATATCTAAGAGAAAAAGGATGCGACACCGCTAGACTGGACGCAGAATTGCTTCTGGCTCATAGCCTTGGTATCAATCGACTGAGGTTGTATGTTAATTATGACCGCCCGTTGTCGGAAAGTGAACGCGTCAATTTCCGAAAACTGGTGAAGCGCAGGGCGGCACGGGAACCGGTAGCTTTAATAACAGGATGGAAGGAATTCTGGTCCCTAAAAATCGCCATCATGCCAGGAGTATTGATTCCGCGCCCTGAGACCGAGCTTTTAGTTGAAACAATACTTGAAGAGTCGAGACAGATCCCCAATTGTTCACTCCTAGAAATTGGTTGTGGATCTGGAGCCCTTGTTTGCGCAATTGCCAGTGAACGGCAAGACTTCGCTCTGTACGCGTGCGACATTTCCCTGGACGCACTTAAATGCGCTTCAAATAACGCATCAAAACTTGTTTCCTCAAACCCGATTTACTTGTTTGCATCGGATCTACTGGAATCGGTTCGGTCAATTCCATTGTTCGATATAATTTATTCAAACCCGCCTTATGTTCCTTCTGGAGAGATTAATTCTCTAGAACCCGAAATTCGGTATTTTGAGCCTAGGCGAGCCCTTGACGGTGGAGTTGACGGCCTCGAGACAATACGACGGCTTATTAGTATGTCTAGGCATACTCTAAAACCGAAAGGTAAAATAATCATGGAGATCGGGGACAGTCAATCTGAAGATGTCTCTGAGCTTTTAAGGCTTAATGACTTTCACCATATTAAAACGTTTGTCGATCTCGCTGGGAAATGTCGTGTTATAAAGGCGGTGATGTAGTTGCGTTACATATTGATAGGTTTTGGCAAATTTGGCAAGTTAACATTTGAAAGACTGAAAGCCATTTCTCCTCAGGGTAATTTTATAATCCTGGATCCTGCGCTAGTGCACGAAACTGCCAGTATCGATGAGAAGGTCAGGATGATTCCGACCGGTGGGGTAGAATTCCTCCTGAAAAACGATCTTTTGTTTGACACCGATATCATTGTACCCGTGGCGCCGTTTAATATCGCAGCCAGGTACGTCATTTCCTTCTACAAAAATGCTTGTCAGATAAATCTTCCTGAAGGTGTCGAAAATTTTTTTCAAAACTTTTCATTTATTACCCCTTCTACCATAGTTGTCAGTAATGCTGATTTCCTTTGTCCCGACGACTGTCCGGAAGGTGATAGGTGTACAGTCACAGGTGAACTGCGTATGCCCATGTACGAAAGAATTGGGCGCCTGAATTTTCCTGGATATGTTGTAGCGATCTTGAAAAGTCTTCAGTTGGCCCCAGGCGTGGGCGGATACTCTCTTTCCGATCTCAGATCTCTAACACACTCTGTCAGGGCACGTGGTAAATATCTCATTGGCACTTCATGCAAGTGCCACGCTATAATTTCATCAATCGAAATAGCCAGCGGGAATTGACCCAAATGGGCCGCAAACGATGTCTTGACTATTCTTTCTCCAGCTATTAGTTTTGGTGTTAACCAGGCAACACGATTCGTTGGACGGAGATAAAATGACTACATCAGAAGATAACCAAATTTCAAAAATAGCCGTTGGAGACTCGGATACCATAGAGGATATTGAAAGGAAACTTGCCCAGGATCCAGAATCTGCCAGTTTGCATTATAATTTAGGGTTGGCTTTAGCAAGGGCTAAACAATGGGAAAAAGCAATATTGGCATTCCGAAAGGCTATGAAACTTAGGCCAGGTTTATTGGAGGCTCGGGTCAACATTGCCGGTGTCCTGCTCCAGCAAGGTGACTACGATGGTTGCATTGAAGAGAGTTTAAAAGC
>JBMFSZ010000015.1:0-18215 GCA_049967315.1 Desulfomonilaceae bacterium | reverse complement strand
GCTCCGGACTGGGCGCCTCCAGCGCTCTGGCAATCGCCCTGATCTGCGGGCTGTTGAAACTTCGTGGCCAGCAAATGAGTCTTGCGGAAACAGTCGGGGTAGCGGCTGACATTGAAACGGTTCTTATTGGCGTTCCAGCGGGTAAGCAGGATCACATAGCAGCCCTGTACGGTGGTTTATCGTTGATCAATTTCGGGATTAACGGCTATCAGCGAACAGGGCTCAACGGATCTGATGTGAACCTGAACAAGCTCAAGGACATGATGATTCTGTCTTACACAGGCCTGGGCCGGTTTTCCGGCATGAACAACTGGGAAATCACCAAGAAATTCATAGATGGAGACCAGGAAACCAGGAATAGGCTTCTGGAAATCAGACGGATCACTCTTGATATTTCGGAAGCGGTCAAAAAAACTGATTGGGGAGCCCTGGGCGCTCTGGTAAATGAGGAGTGGCTCGTCAGGCGTTCGCTCGCCCCCGGGGTCAGCAACCCTACAATTGATTCCATGATATCCGCCGCAAGCGCCTCGGGCGCTGTTGCCAGCAAGGTTTGCGGGGCTGGGGGCGGTGGCTGCATGATCACTCTGGCGCCACATTCACGAAGGTCAGTGGTCGAGAAAGCCCTTTCGAGCGCGGGAGCCACATTAATGGATTATGATTTCGATTTTGCAGGGGTAAAAATAACTCAGTCTTACTAAGTTTACATTGCTTTATTTTAGTATTGCAGATTAAAATGTTTCATGGTAGACGCTTTGCACGGTTATTTTGAAAACATGGAGGCTAATAATGAACCGGAGCTTTTTGAAGGTCTTTTTAGCGGTGGCGATGCTACTAGCGTTTACTTTCGTCTCCGTTTCCGCATTCGCGGCTGAGAAAAAGTACTACGTAGTGAAAGACGCCAAGGGTGTCTGCTCTGTGCGCCATCTAAAGGAAAAATCGGCCAAAGCCATCTCTGGACCTTTTGACAAGAAAGAAGATGCGGAAAAGTCCAAGAAAGAGCTTTGCCCCAAACCGGAAAGCAAGACCAAGGCCGAAAAGAAAGCTAAACCCCACGAGAAGAAAAACTAGAATCCACCTCTGCACTCGACACAGGACAGAAAATTTAAAAACCGTTCACCTATCGTTTTGGTGAACGGTTTTTTCGTACATTCCGTACCCTTGGAATCGTTTTATAACCAGTTCCCCACATAAACCATGTTTTCGCAAATTCAAAAAGGCTACCTGTCAGTTCTACTCGCCGCTGCTATATGGGCTTCATCAGGCGCCATCGGCAAAGTTTTGCTAAAACGCGGTTTGACCCCTTATGATCTTGTTCAAACCCGCCTTATACTCGCTTCTGTTTTCCTCGGCATATTCCTGTTATTTTGGGACAGAAAGCGCTTCATAGCTCCGTTGAGGTTATTTCCGGAATTATTTGGCCTCGGCGCAATCGTGATGGCGCTGGTCCAGTTCACATATTTCTACGCCATAAGCCAGATCCAGCTCGTCGCGGCTGTCCTGCTCCAATATCAGGCCCCCATACTCGTCGCCCTGTATTCAATGGTTTTCTGGAATGAAAGGTTTTCCACGCTCAAGCTATCCTCTATAATCATTGCCATCTTCGGATGTTATCTTGTCGTTGGGGCCTACAATACAGATTTTGCCAGTTTGAACATTAAAGGAATCGCCGGTGGGCTAGCCGCAGCGTTTTGCTATGCGGGCTACACTCTCTGGGGAGAAAGGCTGATGAGGCGTTGCGACCCGTGGACAGTAGTATTTTATTCGCTACTGTTCGGGGCTATTACCTGGAACATCATTCATCCCCCGTTTCATGCATTTTCCGGTTCCCTTGACATGACACAATGGCTCGAGCTGGTCTACATAGCCACAGTAGGTGGTGTAGGGTCTTATGGGCTTTATTTTCTGGGTATAAACTATATCCGTTCGACCCGAGCCATGATTACGGCCACAGCCGAACCTGTGCTGGCCGGAGCTCTAGCCTACCTGTTCCTGGGTGAGACGATGGATTGGGCTCAGATCCTGGGAGCGGCTTTCGTAATTCTTGCAATAATAATACTGCAGTTGGTTCGGGAAGAAAATCTGGCGTCCCCGCAAAACATCAGGGGGAGGTACAGCATTTGATCATCAAATGTATCCCAGGTCCGTCAGCCGCTGTTTAACTATTTCCTCTTCTTCGCTGGTGAAACCCCTACCTCCATGCATGGAATCCGGAACAACCGTCCGTGAGTTTATGGTTTCCACGCCTGCCACTAGTCCCGCATCACCTGCGCCCAGACCGATTGAGTTTCCACGAATGTCCCTGGGACATTCAAGTCCGTATTCCGCAAGGATTGTGGGCGCAATGTCAATACACGATGCAAGGCTTACACGCCGGTCAATTTTGAGGCCCCTTCGCAAATCATGGAGCCTGGCGCCGATGAAGATCCCTTCGTAGTCATGGTTGCAGGAGTCCAGACCCGCAACTTCCCCTTTAACAACAAGAGCGTTCATTCCCACGTTACCAATGGATCTTTTGTTAAGCCCTTCAAAGTACACGATCAGGTCAGGAGCCACTCCGTTGACGGTGTGGTACAATTCCTCAGGTTTAAGGACCACGTTTGTCGCCCTTTCACCATTCAACTCGGGCATTGAAACAAGCTGATCACGCAAGTTGTCTCTAAACGCCTCATAATCGGCGCTCCTTATAATTCCCCGCGGCTCCCTCCCCTGAACGTTCATGAAAATCCTGGCGTAGTAGCCACCTTCGCTCCAGACGTACGTCTTGTCCCAGTCGATCATTTCTTCTGTAAGGCGGGTTTCTTCAGTTGGCGCCACTTTTAATGTCAACAAGCCCTTTTTGATGAGCCATTCGTTGATGCAGACCCCACCTGTAGATCTTTTGGCGCCATGATCCGAGACTACTATTACCGTGGTCTCATCATCAAGAAGCCCAAGGATTTCACCTATCTTGAGGTCCAGGTACCTGTAAAAATCCGGGATGGCCCTGTCCCAACGGGATCCGGACCTACCTGACGGACCGGGGCTGTCGTAGTCTCCCCAGAACGCGTGATGGAGCCTATCCGGAGCGATTTCCACCATCATGAAAAAGTCCCACGGGTCCTTAAGCAACAACTCCCTTGCTACCTTGAATCTTGCGTCAGCCATTCCGTACAAGGCTGAAAGAAGACTGTCCTTGGGTAAGGTCCGGAAGTTCCTGATATCCGAAACATAGCCGGCGCTTCGAACACCCGGAATTCTATCGAGCAGGTCAGGAGGAAACGTAAAATCAGGGGCATCCTCAACTGCGGGAAAACCCGCGATAGTGACCCCTGAATGAGGCTCCGCAGGAAACGTCTGGGGTATTCCTATAAGAACGCATCTTTTACCATTCGCTTCGAGATGATCCCAAACCCTTGGAAGCCTGACATGCGTAGAGTTTACTGTAATAAGGCTGTAATCATCACGATTCAGGCGATTCCTGAACCCGTAAATACCCAGTTCACCAGGATCTCTACCGGTAGTAATCGTGGTCCAGGCCGGCACTGTTATAGGGGGATCGGTTGACCTCAATGGCCCCCAGACTCCATGCCGCATCAACGATCTGAGATTTGGCAGATCAATGGATTCATCAAAAATTATACTCGGAGGAGCGCAATCAAGTCCGATTACGGCTACCCTTGCCTGTCGAGCACGTCGTTTGATCCTCTTACCCGCTGTGGATCTCAATTCGGGAAACCTGTTTTCAAGGAATTTGAGGATTATCTGAACAGATTCTTCAGGATCGTGCCGGTCAGTTTCTATTATGATTTCGGCATGTTCCGGAGGCTGAAACGGTGATGAAATACCTGTAAATTCCGGTATAAGCCCTTTGCGGGCACGGGCGTACAGACCTTTGGGATCTCGGGCTTCGCACACAGCCAAAGGACAATTCAAATATATTTCCACGAATTCTTCAGGGTCAAAGATTGACCTGACAGCCGTTCGAATACTCTCAAGCGGGGTTATGAATGCTGCCAAGGTTATGTTTCCGAGGTCGTTGAATATTTTCGCGACCTCACCTGCCCTGCGTATGTTCTCTGCACGGTCCAGAGCGGAAAAACCGAGGTCCCGGTTCAAGCCTGAACGCAGAGCGTCTCCATCCAAAAAGACAGTTGGAAAGCCACGTGCGTCAAAAATTTCCTTCAGGGCGTTACCAAGAGTTGATTTACCTGACCCGGATAGCCCTGTAAGCCAAATTGTTTTTCCTGCCATATTCCTTACTGTTCTATAGTATTCACATTTTTGTTCTATGTTCGAAGGCCCGACCCAGGGTCAGGGGATCCGAATATTCCAGGGATCCGCCAACCGGTATCCCATAAGCTATTCTGGAAACAATCACATTTGTATCCTTAAGCTGATCCCTTATGTAAGCCGCAGTAGATTCACCTTCGACGGTAGGATTCAACGCCAGTATCACTTCGTTTATTCCCTCATTCCTGACTCGGGCCACCAATTCGTTCAGACGGATTTCCCCCGGCCCGATCCCGTCCAGAGGCGACATGACACCGTGCAGAACATGATAAATGCCCCTGAAGAGGCCTGATTTCTCGATCGCCAGAAGATCAGAAGGGTTTTCCACAACACACAGACGCTGGACGTCGCGGCGGGAATCCTTGCAGATCTCGCAAATTTCCTCCTCTGTAAGATGGAAACACCGTGAACAAAGTCGCAAATTTTTTTTGACGACTTCGATTGCCCTAACGAGAAGGTCGATTTCAGATTTGTCAGCGTTCAAAATATAAAATGCATATCTCGTTGCGGTTTTTTCACCTACCCCGGGAAATTTCTTGAGCGCCTTAACCAGTTTTTCTAGTGGACTGATCAACTTTTACCATGACCTTCGAGTTGGGGGCTTGAATCACGTCAAGCCAGGGATTCGGAATCCCCCTGAAACTTTGGATATTTCGTCAGCGGCCATCTGCCGTGATTTCTGCAAGGCGTCATTCACTGCGGCTACAATGAGGTCTTCCAGCACTTCCTTATCATCTGCAGTAATAAGTTCGTTTTCTATTGAAATCGAGAGCACTTCCTGGATTCCATTGGCTTCAACCCTGACCATGTCTCCGCCGGCGCTCCCTATTACGGAACGGTCGGCCAGTTGTTCCTGGATCTCCTTGATCTTGACCTGAACTCCCTGCGCCTGTTCTATTAAATCCTTTAACCCTAACACCCGGGGCACCTCCAGCCTGAAGATGATTTTAAAAAGAAAATTGGTGATTATATTAAAACTGGCTGTATTAAATTTATATATTGAAGAATTCTGTTATGACTCTTTCCACGCCAACACTTGCCTGAACGCCAAAACATGACCCCAGTTTTTCAGATTCAGGATATTTTTAAACTAATAACTGTTAAAAAGGAAGTCATGAGGTTGAATTTGAATGACTCGGCCTGGAATTTTGCTGGTTAATCCATGGATTCATGACTTTGCAGCTTACGATATGTGGGCAAAGCCACTCGGCCTGCTCGTACTGGGATCCATGCTGAAGTCCCAGGGTTGGGACCCAATTCTTGTGGATTGCCTGGACCCGGATCACCGTTCGCTGTCTTGTCTTCGCCGTTCCAGGAAATCGCACGGGAAATACCACAAATCCAGTCTCGAAAAGCCGGAAGCCTTGCAATCAATCCCGAGGGCGTTTTCCAGATATGGAGTTCCTGTAGATGAGATCAGAAAGGATCTCCAGAATCTTGAGCCTCCCAAAGCCATACTGGTAACCTGTCTCATGACATACTGGTACACGGGCCTTGTGGAAACCTGTGGCGTGTTGAGAGAAATCTTTCCCGGAATACCCCTGATACTGGGAGGGGTTTACGCTTCCCTCATGCCTGAGCATGCCCTTAAATCAACCGGAGTTGACGAGGTCATAGTCGGGCCGGCTGAGTTTAAGCTCCCGGACGCGTTGTATCGGTGGACATCCATTGAGCCAGCAAACAGCGCTGCTGCTCCTCAGCTACATTTTGCGCCTGACCTGGATCTTTTGAATAAGGTTCGTTTTCTTCCGCTGCTGACTTCTCGTGGTTGTCCTTACCGGTGTGTTTACTGCGCTTCAAGGATAGTTCAGCCAACTTATGAACGGCGGAGCCCAAGAGAAGTCATCAAGGAAATTGAACTCAATTTGTCAAAATATGACGCAGACGAGATAGTTCTTTATGATGACGCCTTTTTATGTGAAGCGAATGATTACGCCCTGCCCATACTTGACACATTCTCCTCATCGAATCCCACGCTTAAATGGCACACGCCCAACGGGCTGCACGTTTCCGCGATTACCCCTACAGTTGCGTCAGCGCTGAAGAAAGCCGGGTTCAAGACCATCCGCCTTGGCCTCGAAAGTTCTTCAGACCAGTTTCACAGGTCGTCAGGAGGCAAGACACGATGGGATGATTTCCTGAAGGCGGTCAAATACCTACGGGACGCAGGGTTTGAAAAACATGAGATAGGCGTATATCTTCTCGTGGGTCTTCCTGGCCAGACTAGCGATCAGGTAGAGAGTGATGTCGAGATGGCCCTGGAAGCCGGCGTTTATCCCAGGCTGGCCGAATATTCCCCAATTCCCGGATCAGCGCTCTGGTCATCCTCGATCAAGACCGGTCGTTACCCGATCGAAAGTGAACCCTTGTACCAGAACTGTTCATTGCTGTCAGTCGCAACAGAACAAATAACGTGGAATTTTTTGTCACGAATGAGAAAAATGATTCATCAAAGTTTTGAATCCGGTAGAATGGACCAGTTCGACTCCAGCCTTCACAGTTGACAGGCAGGATACATGCTGTTAATAAAGATATAATTCTTCATCCAAAACAAACAACAACATTGGGAAAGTGAGATAATTATGGCCCAACCGAAGGATGTTGTAGGCGCCGCTCTTGTCGTCGGCGGCGGCATAGCAGGTGTTCAGGCCTCGTTAGACCTGGCGGAATCGGGTTATAAGGTGTACCTGGTTGAAAGTCAGACAGGTATCGGCGGAAGGATGGCTCAGCTTGACAAGACCTTTCCTACCAACGATTGCTCGACCTGTATATTTTCTCCAAAATTGGTCACAGTAGGGCAAAACCCTAATATAGAGCTATTATCCTACAGCGAGGTTGACGATATCCAGGGTTCAGCGGGACGGTTCAAGGTTCGCATCAAGCAGAAATCCCGCTATATCAGGAAAGACCGGTGCAAAGCCTGCGGAGATTGCGCCACAGCCTGCCCGGTAAAGGTTCCCAACGCATTTGATCAGGAATTGAGCAAGCGTTCCGCGACCTACAGACTATTCCCCCAGACAATTCCGCAAACATTCGTAATAGATAAGGTTGATCGCGCCCCGTGTGTGATGACATGTCCTGCCCACATAAACGTTCAGGGTTATGTGGCGCTTATAAGCAAAGGTAAATATAAGGAAGCTGTCGAACTGATCTACCAGAACCTTCCGTTGCCCGCAGTGCTGGGCAGAGTGTGCCCGCATCCCTGTGAAAAAGCCTGTAGAAGGGCAGAGAAGGATCAGCCGATATCGATATGCAAGCTGAAAAGATTCGCTGCGGATCAGGTTGATTATTCCACTCTCACGATTCCTGAAATCACCCCAAGGGAAGAAAAGGTCGCTATCGTCGGTTCCGGTCCTGCCGGTCTGTCAGCCTCGTACTATCTTGCCCTCAAGGGTTACAAGGTTTCAATGTTTGAAGCTGCTCCGGTGCTGGGCGGCTGGCTGCGTGTAGGTATCCCCGAATACAGATTGCCCAGGGATGTCCTGGACAAGGAAATAAATCACATCCTCGGCCTTGGCGTAGAAGCCAAAACAAACACAGCCCTTGGAAAGGATTTCACTGTCGATGACCTGAAAAATCAGGGATTCAAGGCGATATTCCTTGGTGTTGGCTGCCAGAAAGGCGCAAGGCTGGCTATCCCGGGAGAAGACTCAACCGGTGTGATCCAGGGCGTTGATTTCTTAAGAGACGCCGCTCTCGGCAAGAAATTTGAAGGCATCAAGAAGGCCGTGGTCATAGGTGGTGGTAACGTGGCCATCGACGCCGCCAGAACACTTCTTCGGCTGGGCGCTGATTCAACCATCCTGTATCGACGTTCCAGAGCTGAAATGCCCGCCTTTGAAGAAGAAGTTCACGCTGCGCTGGAAGAAGGCGTCAAGATCCAGTTCCTCGTAGCTCCGGTGGAAGTCGTAGCATCAGGAGGAAAAGTCGCGGGGATTAAAGTGGTCCGCATGCAGTTGGGTGAGCCTGACGCCAGCGGCCGAAGACGCCCTGTGCCTGTAGTTGGTTCTGAGAGTGTAATCAACTGTGACACTATCATACCGGCTATTGGCCAGGTTATTGACCCGACATTCTGGGATTCCCTAAGTGGCCTGGGGCAAACCCGAAGAAATACCATCGAATCAGACAAAGTGACATTCGCTACCTCTGTTGAAGGAGTGTTCGCCGGTGGTGACGCTGTTTCCGGTCCCGCTACGGTAGTTGAAGCTGTCGCAGCAGGAAAGGAAGTCGCTGAATCCATTCACAGATACATCAACGGGCTGGATCTGGCGGAAAACAGGCCTTACAAATATCCTGAAAATCCCGAATATCCACCTATCCCAGAAGACCTTAAAGCCGAAGCCCGAGCGATAACTCCGGAAATAGCAGTTTCCGAGCGCAAAGGTTTCAAGGAAGTAGAACTTTCGTTAGCCGAAGAAGAAGCCCAGCGTGAAGCCAACCGCTGCCTCAACTGCGGAGTATGTTCCGAATGTATGGAGTGCGTCAAGGCGTGCCCTGCGCAGGCTATAGACCATACCATGGAAGACGCCTATCTCGATGTGGAGGTTGGTTCTGTCATCCTGTCAACCGGTTATGAAATGATCGATCCTGGTAAGATACGTGGTGAGTTCTCTTATGGGACGGCGCCAAACGTGCTTACCAATATGGAATTCGAGAGGATGCTAAGCGCATCCGGTCCAAACGCCGGTGAAGTCAAACGACCATCCGACGGGCAGCATCCCAAAAAGGTTGCCTGGATTCAGTGTGTTGGCTCCAGAGACGCCCAGAAAGGTATGCCTCATTGCAGTTCGATCTGCTGCATGGCCTCGATCAAGGAAGCTGTAATTGCGAAGGAGCATGACACAAACATTGAGCCCACGATCTTCTACATGGACATCAGGGCTTACGGCAAGGATTTCGACGCCTACTACGAGAGAGCCAAGAACTCCGGCGCTGTTCGCTTTATAAGGTCAATGGTAAGCCGGGTTGTTGAGGATCCGCTGAGCCATAATCTTCAGATAACCTATCTTGATGAGCAGCAGAAACTGGTTACAGAAACCTTTGACATGGTAGTGCTTGCAGTTGGGCTTAAGACATCCGAGCAATCAGTGGAACTCGCAGGGAAGCTCGGCATTGAGCTCAACGAATCAAGGTTCTGCTCAACCAGCTCTTTTGAACCTGTTTCCACAAACCGCGACGGCATATATGTCGCTGGAATGTTCCAGGGGCCGAAGGATATTCCGCAAACCGTCATGGAAGCTTCAGCAGCCGCTGGCGCTTCTTCGAAACTCCTTACATCAGCCCGCAACACACTGGCGGTCAAGCAGGAATTTCCACCTCAACGGGATGTCTCAGGTGAAGAGCCCCGAATCGGCGTTTTTATCTGCCGTTGCGGTATAAACATCGCGAATGTGGTTGATGTTCCACGTGTTGTCGAACACGTCAAAACACTACCTAACGTGGTATTTGCCGACGAGAAGCTGTTTACATGTTCGCAGGACACTCAGGAACAATTCCTTGAAATAATCAAAGAACACAACCTCAACCGTGTGGTCGTCTCCGCATGCAGTCCCAGAACTCATGAGCCGATGTTCCAGTTGACCATGGAGAAGGCCGGGCTGAACCCCTACCTGTTCACCATGACCAACATCAGGGACCAGTGTTCCTGGGTCCATGCGCATGACAAGGAATCAGCCACCAGAAAGGCCATGGATCTTGCCAGAATGGCTGTAGCAAGGGCCAGACGGCTGGCGCCCCTGCAGAAATCCAAAATGGAAGTTGTCCATGACGCTCTTGTGCTGGGTGGCGGAGTTTCCGGGATGACCTCGGCGCTGAACCTGGCAGATCAGGGATTCCACGTATATCTCGTTGAAAAATCGGAAAAACTTGGTGGAAACGCCCTTTCCATCGAGCGTACAATCCAGGGTGAGCCCATGGCTCCCTTCATCAATGACCTGGTCAAAAAGGTAGAAGACCATTCAAAGATAGAAGTTTTCAAGAACGCTTCTTTTTCCAACCTGTCAGGACACGTTGGCCATTTCAAGGGAACAATCCTGAATGGCGACGCCAAGGACATTGAATTCGGAGTGGCTATTATCGCGACTGGAGCGGTTGAATCCAAACCCAAGGAATACCTGTTTGGGGAAAGCAAGGCGGTAGAGACTCAGCATTCACTCGAAGAACGAATAATCGCGGGTGACCCGAGCCTCAAGAACCTGAAAAACGCCGTATTTATCCAGTGCGTTGGCTCCCGTGATGAAGAACGACCATACTGCTCAAAGGTATGCTGCTCTGCATCCGTCCGGCTTGCCGGCCGTCTGCGGGAAATAAACCCCAATGTGAACATCTATGTGCTTTTCCGCGATCTCAGGACTTACGGGCTGCTGGAAAAGTTTTACGCTGAAGCACGGAAGGCCGGAGTCATATTCGTCCGTTTCGACCCGGAAAGCAAACCGGTCTGCGAAATGGCTGGAGACAAGGTAAAAGTAACTGTAAAGGATCCGGTGCTGGATCGTGACCTCACCATCATGGCTGATCTGGTCACCCTTGCTGCGGCTATAGACCCTGCGGAAACGAACAGGCAGATTGGTCAGCTCTTCAAGGTTACCGTAAACTCGTACGGCTATTTCGTGGAAGCCCACATGAAACTGCGGCCGGTTGACTTCACCACTGAAGGTGTATTTCTGGCCGGTTTGTCCCATTATCCGAAGCCGATTGACGAATCCATCGCCCAGGCTACCGCCGCGGCTCAGAGAGCGTCGATACTGATCAGCCAGGAGCAGATGACGTTCCCTGGCGTTATATCCAAGGTCGACCCTGACAAGTGCGCAGTGTGTCTCACATGTGTCAGGCTGTGTCCGTATGGGGCGCCGTTCATCAATGAGAACCACAAGGCTGAAATAGTGCCGGCCCTTTGTCAGGGATGCGGTATATGTTCCTCGGTTTGTCCGGGTAACGCTATCAGTCTCCAGCACTTCAGGGATGATCAGGTGATAGGCGAGATAGACGCGCTGCTTGTTCAGCAGGCATCCTGATACTGAGCCAAGAATTGGTCCTTTAGCAGGATGGTAGCTTGAACAAATTTTTTAATACTCAGGTAACTTACAGACAGGATACAGGAGATACGAAATGCTCCAGGCAAATATGACCGCTTCTATGCCAGGCTCGCCCATGTCGGCGGATTTAATATCAGTAGTCAATCAGTGTTACCAGTGCGGGAAGTGTTCTGCGGGATGTCCGGTGGCGCCCGAGATGGACCTTTTGCCCCATCAGCTTGTCCGGCTGGCGGTATTGGGAGATGTGGACAGGATCATTCAGTCCAAGAGCATATGGTTATGTTTAACCTGTCACACATGTGGGGCGAGATGCCCTAACGGCATAGACGTCCCGGGCCTGCTTGATCCTATAAGGCACAGTGTTCTGAGGGACAAGCGAACCCTGACAGACCCCAAGGTGGCTATTTTCCACAAGACGTTCATGGACACCGTGAAGTATTTCGGCAGGGTTTATGAGCTGTTTCTTGTTGGTCTATACAAGTTCAGGACAAAGACTTTCACCGAGGACATGGAGCTTGGTCTGAACATGTTCCGTAAAGGCAAACTGCATCTATTGCCACAAAAGACCGGTAATTTGAGTGAAGTGAAGCAGGTTTTCAAGAAATCGGGAATCAGGTAAAGAGGAAATACAATGGAATTCAGTTATTATCCTGGATGTACGCTTAAAGGCTCTGCGCAGGAACTTGACGAGTCTTTCAGGAACTCGGCTGAGAGGCTTGGAGTGAGGTTGACCGAGATCCCTGACTGGACCTGTTGTGGGGCTTCATCAGCGCACATGGTGGACGCGTATCTTGAGACGGCGCTTCCGGCTAGGGACCTGTTGACAGCCGAGCGGATGGGCAAGGATGTAGTAGCGCCATGCGCAGGGTGTCATGTGCGGATGCGAGCGGCTTCAAAGCATATTCTGAAAGATAAGGAGCTGCATAGGCAGTTTCCATTCAAGGGCGAGATAGACGTAATTTCCGGTATGGACATGTTCCACAAGCCGGAGCTTTTAAAGGCGTTAAAAGAGAAGAAGACCAAATCACTGGAAGGTTTGCGCGTGGTTCCATATTACGGGTGTCTGGCTGTGAGGCCGGTGGATGTTGTGGAGCCTGAGAATCCCGAGAACCCGACCCAACTGGATCATATACTGGAGGCTTTGGGCGCTGAAGTATTAAGCTGGCCATACAAGACGGACTGTTGTGGAGGCTCACTGGCTTTGACCAAAACAGAGATGGTGGTCAAGCTGTCGCGCAAGCTAATTGATATGGCCATGCTGGTTGACGCGGACATAATGGTGACGATGTGCCCTATGTGTCAGGCCAACCTTGACACAAGACAGGCTGACATATCCAAGGCGGCTGGCAGGGTTTACCACATGCCGATCGTGTATCTTACCGAACTGATTGGTGTGGCCTTCAATGATCCCAAGGTCAAAACCTGGTTCGACAAACATCTCGTCTCCCCTGTGCCTGTACTGGCTAAAAGGGGATTGCTGTAACTACCTACTGTCAGGATGTAGAAAATTCCGGAGGGGGATCCAATCTGAACCATGAATGGTTCGGATTGGCCTCTGGAAGTCTATTTATCTTGACGCAACAGCGATTTATGTGTTTAAATTCCTTTCACGCTAACGATTTTACCTGCTCGAAGGGCCGTATGACTAAAAGCCCAGTCAATAAGATCATTATCAGGTTGATTTTTTTCACGGCTTTTATGTTTGTGGGACTGGATCGCGCGGAAGCGCAGGTTCCTGACTTTGGCCTCGGTTCCATCGTTCCGTTCAAGTCCCTTCAGACATTCTTTGGCCCGCTGTTTCCTCCTATCGGCCTCGGAAACACATTCCGGAGCGAATTCGGAATGGGGATGGCCACTCCGATGTTCGACAGGATAAAACTTACGGGCACGGATGCCACTAACAATGCTCCCGTCTCGTTAAATCTTCTCAATAATAATGCGACGACTCCACCAGATCTTGGAGATGCTGGTTGGGAACCTATCATAATGACCCAGTCGCTGGACGGAGGGCCGGTTGTGTACGATTTTTTCGCAAAATTTCGGGCATGGCGGTTCGCAGGTAAAGTTGGCTATATGATTTTTGACGCACGTAGTCGTCGGGCTGATGGCAGTGGTTTTTTCTTTGATACTGTCACGTTGACTGGGGATGCGGACCTTATACAGGGGCCGTGGCTAACAGCAGGCGTTCGGACCATCTGGTATCTTAACCAACCGTATTTCAAGTTTAATTTCCTCAATTATGCCATCAATTCCACCCAAACTAACCAGATTCGACAGCTTTATTTCAATGCCAATCCTCCGGCGACAATTGGGGTCTACCTTCGATATATTCCGCCTGAAATCCTGGGTTTCCCTATGCACTTCGACGCTTACGCTGACTTTCCTTTAAAGGGGTCACCATTGCAGACTTATGGAGTTGCTCTTGTTTTCAGGCCACAAGTTTATCGTTTTGATCTGTTTACTCGCCTGAAAATGGAACGATCTACTTTTAATATCAATGCGGACGTTCCGTCACCCATTACAAATTCATCAACTTCATGGAGTCTGGATATGCTCTGGAACCTTTATGGAGCGGAATTCGGTATTTACTTCTGAGGCTTTAGCCCATTCTAATAGCCCTTCGGTGGTCCCTACCCCCCAACAACAACCAATCAATTTACTCAGCTAGAATATCAGCTCTGCGGTTGCAGCAGCAGACAACTGGTCTGACCAGACCCTCGAACCGTTGAAAGAAAAGTCCACATTAAAGAAACTGTTTGTCAACTGATGGTCACCATTTGTGACGATGCGTTTGAAATCAACGTCCAGCCGCATTCTGATATTGTCACGCATCGGGAACGAAGCGGTTGCTTGAGCATGCCAGCAATGGCCGTTTGTGATCTCGGTTGTTATGCGCTCACCCTCGCGAAGCAGATGAAGGTCCTGGTTTTTGGCTGATACCAGCGCATAGTCGACTACAAGTCCTATGTCCAGTCCGGTAAGCAATCTTGAGAATACCACATTGTTGAGTGTGGTGTTTAGCTGTCCACCAACATAGTACTGATAAAACGACTGGTCAAACTCAATACCCTCGCCGGGCAAATCCACACTATAGCCATCAATGCTGTCCTGATTGCCATCATGAGTTACAAATGAGAAAGTCTGGTACCGTACCCCGAATATCGGTCGTACGATTTTGAAAAGTTGGACCTCGGGTTTGAGCAAAAATTTCAGATCACCAAGCCATGATCTTTTAAGTCGGCATTTTGATTCACTAAAAATCGACTTCTGCCCGGGAAGGTTCTCCTGGTCCCAATCGCTGTCCTGCATCTGAGAGCGACTGTCCTTGTTTATGTTTGTCCAGATATCCAGGGATGCTGACCACGTCCAGGCATTATAAATATACGCCCCTCCAAAAAACCACTGGTCTATCGGAAACTCGAGACGGCTCAGAGGGTCCTGTTCAGGCGGGAATGGATTCGGAAACTGGTACGATGTGTAGCTGTTGAAGAACTTTTTGAAACCAATTGTATATCGCCAATCCTTTGCCCCTACGGTAGATACAAGCCCGGACATGGTGTCCAGAGGGTCATTCAGGCCCTGAGCCTGCGCCGCAAGCGGATAAGCGCAGATATACACCACTATCAGAATGGTCGCCACAATGGCGGTCCTGACTCGACAAATCATACCTAACCTTCGTAAAATCTGTTACAAACTGATTTAAAAAACCTCAGGAATGACGAATAGTGGCAATAAATTTAGCCATCATCCATAAACCATCGCAAAATCAGCTTGTTAACAACAAAAACTTTTAAAAGGCCTTAAAGCGACAACGGCCAGTCAAATAAACATTAAACAAATCGTATGGAATGGATACACAATAACATAAGGCTCATGACAAGTCAATGACGATAAAACCTTAACTATTGTAATTGTTATACTTTATATATTTTACATAACTTATTGCTTTATTAACAAAATATATTAATGTAGTGTTTGATTCATGTCCAGAATCGACACTCATTTTTTTGAAATTCCCGAATGGCATTGAACACATCCCCCAAAAATATGATCTCCTGAACGAAAGGACAGGCCCACTATGAGGTTCATATTTTCTACCCATGACAAGCCAGAACAAATCCGGAGGATACGTGATGGGATTGTAAATTACAGGGAAGCCGGCCAGTCTGATCCTGCCAACTTTCAGATGCATCCGCTGTACGATGAACTGCTGTGTCAGGTTTGTGATCACTTCCTCGGTTACTGGAAGGGTGAGGTCGCGCTCATAGGTTTGGGCGGTTATGGGCGAAGGGAAATGAGCCCGTATTCCGACATCGACCTGCTATTCCTTAGGCCGGAAAACGCGCCAGAGGGTATTTACCGTGCTATCAGGAATATTCTTTATCTGCTGTGGGACGCAAGGGTCGAACTGGGTCACTCCGTGAGGACAGTGAACGAGTGCAAGCAGGAGGCTGACAGGGATCTGGCTGTCCTGACATCACTCATGGACATAAGACTTATATGGGGCTGCCGTGAAATTTTTGATGAGCTTGTGGTCGAACGGGAACAGCTAATTAACGACACAGATCCCCTGGACCTGTATCTTCGTATTGAAACTGAAATCAGAAAATCACGGGATAAGTTCGGCCATACCATCTATCTGCTTGAGCCCCATCTCAAGGAAGGGCCGGGCTCACTGAGGTATGTTCAGCTTTTGACATGGCTGGCGAGGATGATATTCGGCTGCGCAACCCTGGATGATCTCGTCATTGCCGAGTTGTGTTCGGAAAGGTCTGTTGCAGAGATCAAACAGGGTGTGGGTTTCCTGGCTGAGATCAGGACTCGCCTTCACTTCATCGAGGGGCGACGTGACGACCGGCTCAAATTCGACTGCCAGGCCCTTGTGGCCGGCCAAATGGGTTTTGTCGAGACTCCAGAGCGGCCGGCTGTCGAAAACTTCATGAGAGAATACTACAGGCACGCCGCTGTCATAGATTTTTTCGGAAGGCAACTGCTGGCCAAAGCCAGGCTTTTTATGAGACCCAAGCTGGTTTCGAACCGCAAACGGCTCGAGCTTGGGGGTTCATTCTATCTCGGCGCAGGCGGGATCAATTTCTCCATTCCTGACCAATTTCTGGACGACCCGTCGAGATTCCTCCAGGCCTTCAAACTGATTGCCGAAACCGGAAGCGAACTCGATATAAGGCTGGTGGATCTGATCAGGTCTAACCTTTCGAAGGTGAACAATGAGGTGGTCAATGATCCGGCGTGCAACAGTATCTTCATCGAAATAATAGAAAACGGGAAAAAGGTTTCCAAGGCTTTGAACACCATGATGAAAGTCGGGTTCCTGGAAAGATTCATACCGGCTTTTGCAAGGATCAGGTTCCTGCCACAGTATGACATCTATCACCAGTATACAGTTGACCTTCATACCATCGCTGTCCTTGAAAATATGGACGAGCTTGAAAAAGCAGATGGGCCGGAAGATGAAAAGTTCCTGCGGACCGTGTTTTCAAAGCTGGAAAAGCCGGCAAATCTACGGCTTGCCGGGCTTTTTCACGACATTGCAAAGGGCAGCGGCTCGGGACATGAGATCAGGGGTGAAAGCGTGGCCAGGCCCATTCTCGAGCGCCTCGGCCTACCAGCGGAGGATATTGAGGACATTGTGTATCTTATTCGAAATCATCTTGCAATGACCCATCTTGCGTTCAAGAAGGACATACATGATGAGGCCCTGGTCAACAGGTTTGCGGAAAACGTGATGCTAAAGCGCAGGCTCGATCTGCTCCTGCTCCTGACTTACTCCGACCTCAAGGCAGTCGGGCCTACTGCTCTGAATTCCTGGAAAAAGATGCTTCTGGAAGAACTCTATTACAGAACCCTGGATCTCATAGAGGGCGGAGAAGACGCTGGAGAGGATTTGTCCGACTGGGTAAAGGAGATAAAGGCCGTAGTATGGGAGCTTGTGCCTGCCGAGCGCAGGGGAAAGCGCCTTGAAGAATTTCTTGCAAGAGCGACCCCCCGTTACTGCCTTGATTTCTACCCGGGTGTCATAGTTGATCATTTTATGGAGATAGAGGACAGACTGTCCCAAGCCCGGAGTGACAAGCTGGCTTCAGACGATTTCATTGCCAGAAAGACGGATCACAGGAAACCAGGGTACAGTTCAATCACTCTTATAATAGCGGATCAGCCGGGCCTGTTCTACAAGATCGCGGGAACACTTTCTTCCAACAGGATCAACATTCTCAGTTCATGGACACATCTGATAGGCCCCATAGCCATTTCTACCCTGCACGTCAATAATATCCCTGAAGGGCCTCTTGATGATCCGGAACGATGGGAAAATTTCCAGAAGGATTTCAGGTCTGTTATCACGGGGGAGACGGATATTGATTCGCTTGTGGAAAGCAGACGGCAGACAAGAGGCGTTTTCGGCAGGCAGACCAATCCCCGATTCCCTGTAAAAGTAGAAATTGATAATTCTACGTCAGACAATGCCACGATCATAGAAGTCAACGCCCATGACAGGCCCGGGCTGCTTTATGATATAACCCGAAGGCTGTCAGGACTTGGTTTGAACATTGTCCTGGCCAAGGTTTCAACAGAAGTGGATCAGGCTGCGGATATCTTTTATACCCAGGATGCCACTGGCGCCAAAATTACGGACTTCGACACGCTCGATCACATAAAGGAAGAGCTTAGGAGCCATCTGGCGGCCATGGAACGGATTTCCATGGAGAAACAGCCGCCGACCCAGATTACCTTTTAATGATGAATTCAAGGTTGCGGAACCCATCGCCAAATAATGGAACCGTGGAGCCCAATTTGAACGAGCTTGATATGGCTGTCAGCGCATTTCTGGATTACGGGCTGGTCAACCGCGGGCTGGCCCAATTGACCGTGGAATCCTATGCGTCGGATCTGGCT